>DATMCA010000662.1:0-6809 GCA_035559015.1 Umezawaea sp.
GCACGTCGGTGATGGTCTGGTACATCGGCACGAGGAGCGTGGACGGCGGCAGCATCAGCGTGAGCAGCATCGCCACCAGCACCCCGTCGCCGAACACGGGCCGGAGCTTCGACAGCGCGTAGGCGGCGGGCACGTCGAACAGGATCTGCACGATCCACGCCCCCGCGACCACCAGCACGGTGTTGAGGAAGTACTTGCCCAGGTCCATCAGCTCCCACGCCTCGGCGTAGTTGCCGGGCTGCCACGTCTCGGGCAGCACCGTGACGGGGACCTTCGCCAGTTCCACCGCGGGTTTCATGGCACCGAGCACCAGCCACAGGAACGGCAGCACGAACGCCGCCGTGAACAGCACGATCGTCGCGGTGAACACGATCTTGTAGCCGACGCCGCTGCGGCTGCCGGAGAACAGGGTCCGAACAGGACGGTCGCTCACGCCTCGGCCCTCCTGGTGATCCGCAGGTAGGCGAAGGAGAACACCGACAGGAACACGAGCAGCAACGTGCTCAGGGCGCTCGCCGTGCCGAAGTCGTTGTAGACGAAGGCGTAGCGGTACAGCAGGAGCAGCACGGTGACGGTCGAGTCGTCCGGACCGCCGCCGGTCATGATGTAGGGCTCGGTGAAGATCTGCATCGTCGCGACGACCTGGAGCAGCAGCAGGACCAGCAGCACGAACCGGGTCTGCGGGATCGTCACGTGGCGCAGGCGCTGCACCACGTTCGCGCCGTCCAGCTCCGCCGCCTCGTACAGCTCGCCGGGGATCGTCTGGAGCGCCGCCAGGTAGATCAGCGTCGCCGAGCCGAGGTTGGACCACGTCGCCACCAGCACCAGCGACAGCAGCGAGGTCGTGCTGTCGTCGAGCCAGCGCGGCCCGTCGATCCCGACCGTCCGCAGCAGCGAGTTGAACAGGCCGGGACCGGGGTCGTAGAACCACTTCCACAGCAGCGCCGCCACCACCGGCGGGAGCATCACCGGCAGGTAGACGACCAGCCGGAAGTACCCCTTGGCGTGCCGGAGTTCGTTGAGCAGCACGGCGATCAGGAACGGGACGAAGAACCCGAACACCAGCGCCAGCCCGGTGAACAGCAGCGTGTTGGTCCAGGCGTCCCAGAACAGCGGGTCCGCGAAGAGCCGTTCGAAGTTGTCGAACCCGACCCACTCCGGGTCGGTGATGAAGTTGACCTGCTGGAACGCCAGCAGGACACCGCGGACGATGGGGTACCAGGAGAACAGCGCGAAGCAGACCAGGGCGGCGCACAGGAACCCGTACGCCGTCAGGTTCTCCACGATCCGGCGGCGCATCCGGCCGGGGGCCCGCCCCGGACGCCGGGTGGCGTCCGGGGCGGGTGCTCCGGCAGGGCGGAGCAGTGTGGAAGCCGACATCACTTCACCTGGGCCAGCACCGGGTTCACCTTGGCTTCGGCGTCGGAGAGCAGCTGCGAGACGTCCGCGTCTTTGTTCGTGAGCACGGCCTGCATCACGTTGTCGAGGATCGCGTACACCTGCTGGGCGTTCGGGGGTTCGATGGCGCCCTTGATGCTCTCGAACGAGTCCACGTAGGCCTTGAAGTTCGCCACCGGCACGGTCGCGTTGGCGTCCTTCAGCTGGTTCTGCTTGTCACGCGTGGCACCGGTCCAGACGTCGGCGACCGGCGGGACCGGCAGGCCGATGGGCTGGCCGTCGGCCTTGTAGCGCTGGAGGTTCTTCTCGATGCGGTCCGGGTTCAGGTACTTCCACTGCACCCACTTCAGACCGGCCTTGATCTTCTCCGGCGTGGCCTTCGGGTTGAGCATGTAGCCCTCGCCGCCGATCAGCGTGCCCTTGCCGTCCGGGATGCCCGCCAGGCCGTAGTCCTCGTACTTGCCCTTGAACTGGTTGACCAGCGTGGGCACGTTGTCCGGCGCGGCCAGGTACATGCCGAGCTGCCCGGCACCCATCATCTGCTGCACGTCGGCCAGCTCCAGGAGCTGCTTCTCGCCCATGCTGTTGTTCTCCCACCTCATCTTCTTGAGGTGGTTCAGCACGGCCTTGCCCTTGTCGTTGTTGAAGTCCGCGACCCACTTGTCGCCGTCCTTCTTCGCGATCGCGCCGCCCTGCGAGTACATCCAGGTGGTGAAGTGCCAGCCACCCTGGTTGCTCTTGCTGTACTCGGCGAAGCCGACCGTCCCGTCACCGAGGTCGGCGATCTTCTTGGCCGCCACCGCGACCTCGTCCCACGTCTTCGGCGGGGAGTCGGGGTTCAGGCCGGCCTTGGTGAACACCGCCCGGCTGTAGAGCAGGCCCATCGAGTAGTTCGCCGTGGGCACGCCGTAGACCTTGCCGTCGGCGCTGAACACGTCCTTGAGGTTCTGCTGGATGTCCGCGTAGTGCGGCACGTCCTTCACGTAGTCCGTGATGTCCGCGGCCTGCTTGCGGGCGATCAGGTTCGCCGGGTCCGTGAAGTAGGCGTAGAACACGTCTTCGAGCTGGCCGCCCGCGAGCTTCGCCGAGAAGGTCTTGGGGTCCATGAACCCCTCCTTCGGCTGGAGGTCGATGTCGGGGTTCGCCGCCTCGAACTCGGCGACGTCCTCGTCGAAGATCTTCCGGTCGAACGCCTGCGTCTGCGGCGGCTGCCCGTTGATCGTCAGGGCCACCTTCCCGCCGGTCGACGCGTCGGGCGTGCTGGAGGAGCACGCGACCGTGGCGAGGCTGAGGCTGCTGACCAGCAACAGGCCTGCGGCTCTGCGGACCGTTGATGTGTTCATCGTCTGGGGACCCTTCTCGACGAGGGTGCGCGGGATCTGTCCGTGAGTCGGAGGTGACTCTCGGCGGTGGATCAGCGACGGCTTGTGTGGCGCACACCATAAGCGTGACGAGCCGGAGTCCGCAAGATGTCTACGATATTTCGCAAGATGCTGACATTTGTCACGAACGGGTGACGCGAAGAAGGGGCGAGCCGTGGCGGCTCGCCCCTTCGGGGTCTGGCGAATCCGGCGCTAGCGGGGCGCGGGGCCCGTCGACGCGCGGACGACCAGCTCGGGCTCGAAGAGCAACTCCTCGTCGGGCACCTGGGCCCCGGAGATCTGGTTCGCCAACAGCTCGACCGCCGCCCGGCCCATCGCCTCGATCGGCTGGCGGACGGTCGTCAGCGGCGGCTCGGTGCAGTTCATGAACGCCGAGTCGTCGTAGCCGACCACCGACACGTCCTGCGGGATCCGCTTGCCCTGCCTGCGCACCGCGCGCACCGCGCCGAGCGCAAGCGGGTCGCTCGCGCAGACGATGCCGGTGACGCCCCGGTTCAGCAGCCGGGTGGCCGCGGCCTGCCCGCCTTCGAGCGAGAACATGGTGTGCTCGACGAAATCGTGCAAGAGCTCCAGGTTCGCCCGTTCGGCGCACACCTTGAGCGCGGCGAGCTTGCGCTGCGAGGGCACGTGGTCGGGCGGCCCGAGGACCGCGCCGATGCGCTGGTGGCCCAGCGAGACGAGGTGCCCGAACGCCTGCTCGACGGCCACCGCGTCGTCGCACGACACCCGTGGGAAACCGAGGTCCTCGACGGCGGCGTTGACCAGCACGGCGGGCAGCTTGCGGCGGGTCATCTGGCGGTAGTGCTCGTGCGGCGCGTCGGCCTGCGCGTACTGGCCGCCCGCGAACACGACGCCGGAAACGTGCTGTTCGAGCAGCAGTTCCAGGTAGTCCGCCTCGGACACGCCGCCCGCCGTGCGGGTGCACAGCACCGGGGTGAAGCCGCGCTGCGCGAGCGCGTTGCCGACCACGTCCGCGAACGCCGGGAAGATCGGGTTCTGCAGCTCGGGGAGCACCAGCCCGACCAGCCGGGCGCGCTCGCCGCGCAACTGGGTGGGCCGCTCGTAGCCGAGCACGTCGAGAGCCGTCAGGACGGCGGAGCGGGTGGCGTCGGAGACACCGGGCTTGCCGTTGAGCACCCGGCTCACGGTCGCCTCGCTCACGCCGACCTTCGCGGCCACTTCCGCCAACCGTCGCTGCGTCATAGAGCAAGTATACGACAGCGATTACCGAACTTTTGCGTACTCTTGCGTTCGTTTGCGTGGTTTGCGTGCGGCCTGGCTGACGGCCAGTTCTCGCGCTGACGCAAGCAGCGCGCAAGACGGCACCACCACGTCGACCAGGCCCGCGCGCAACGCTTCCGCGGCGGGCACCCGACGACCGGTCAGCACCGCCCGGTCGGCCCGCGCGGACGTCACGCGACCGAGGCCGCCGCCGACCGTGATGACCCGCGCGTCGCACGCCACGGCCAGCGAGCAGCCGCCGCCGACGGCGTCCCCGCCGATCGCGGCGACCACCGGGACCGGCATCCGCGCGACCTGCTCGCACAGCAGTCGCAGACCTTCCGCGTGGGCCCTGACCTCGGCGGGAGGGGTGCGGGCGACCTGCTGGAGGTCGACACCGGAGAAGAACGTGCGGTCGCCGCCGTGCAGCACGACCGCGACCGCGTCCGAAGCGGCGTCGAGCGCCGATCGCACTGCGGCCAGGTCGGCGCCGGTCGGTCCCGCCGAAGAGTGCTCGACGAGGATCAGCGCGACCCCGTCGGTGATCTCCAGGGTGACGGACATGAGGCGGTCATCGTGACTGAATCCGAGCCCGTGTGTCATGCGGGTGACCACCATCGAGTGACATGCGGCGTGTCATGTCGGCTGGTCAGGCGGGGTGCTGGTTCAGTCCGCGACGAGCCGACCGGCCAGGTGAGTTCCAGAGGGTGACTCGCATCCGCAGAGGGTTGGCGGTCACCGACTAGAGCCACCCGCGCCGCATCGCCTGCACCCCCGCCTGGAACCGGGTCTGCGCCCCGGAGCGGTCCATGAGCTGCCGGACGCGCCGCTGCACGGTCCGCGGTCCCAGGCCGAGCTGCCGCGCGATGCTCTCGTCGGTCAGCCCCGCGGCCAGCAGTGCCAGCAACTGGGGGTCGGCGACCTCGTCGGGCGCCCCGCCCGCCGCCGAGTTCGGCGTGAACGGGATCCCCCGGTCCCAGTAGAGCTCGAACGTCGAGATCAGCACGTCCAGCAGCGCGGACGGCCTGATCAGCAGCACCTTGTCCACGACGCCGTTCGCCCCCACCGGCAGCACCGCGACCCGCGCGTCCACCAGCCCCAGCTTGAACGGCAGCGTGGGCGTGACCCTCGCCCGCTCCCCCGCCGCGATCAGGTGCACGATCTCCGCCAGCCTGCCGGGCAGCTCGATGCTGGACCGGTCGTAGATCACCCGCCACTGCACCTGCCTGGCGCGCGTGTCGACCTCCAGCGCCACGTGGTCCTCCGGCGGCGACACGTACGGCGGCTGGTCCAGCACGCAGACCTCGCTCCGGGCCCCGGCGAGCAGCGTCTCCCACAGGTCGCGCACGGAGTTGACCCCGGTCACGACCTCGACCATCCCGCTGTCGTCCTGGTGCTGCTCGTCGCGGCCCTTGAGGTACAGCTCCATCAGCGGCAGCGCCTCGGCCCGCGCCCGCCGGTGGCCGTCCTCGCGCGCGGCGATCAGCATCTCCACCGCCAGGTCCGGCGCGACGGCCTGCCACACGGCCGGGTCGCCGGACCGGCGCTGCACCAGACCGAGCCCGTCGAGCGACGCCACGACCGGCTCGGCGTCCACGCCGGGCAGCTCGGCCGCGATCTCCGCGGCGGTGCACGTGCCCACCCGGACCAACAACTCGTAGACCCGCGATTGATCCGGCGTGACACCCAGGTGTTCGAACACCAGCGCATTGTCACCCATTGCGCCAAAAGAACCAACGCACTGGTCCGGATATCGCAATACGCGTGGCGGGAATACGCAACTGACGGGAACCGGCCTGCTCAGACCCTGTGCCGGGCACCACACGCCTGCCTACCTTCCAGCTCAACTCCGCAGCCGCTTCAGAAACCCTGATCCCTCGGCGGCAAGCGGGGTCCCTGTAGTTGGAAGGAACACCGCTGTGAATGGATTGCGACGCACGGCCACGTGCGCTGCCGTCACGGTGACGCTGCTCGGTGGCATCACCACGACGGCGTTCGCGGCACCCGCGGCCCAGCCCGGCGCGGACCCCCTGGCCCAGCCCGTCCCCACCGGGAACGCCCGGCCCTACGAGCGCCTGATCGTCGGCTACAAGTCGTCGGCGACCGAGGCCCGGTCGGACACGGCCGCCGACGACGACGCCAAGGCCAAGGGGGACAGGGCGGGTCGCACGCTCAAGCTGGACCGGCGGCTCGCCACCGGCGCGGCGGTCGTGGACCTGGGCGGCACGACCACCGCGGGTGACGCGGCCAGGACCATCGAGGAGTTCCGGGCCGACCCGGACGTCGCCTACGTCGAGCCCGACCTGCTGATGCAGCCGATGGCCGACCCCGACGACACCGAGTACGCCAAGCAGTGGGACCTCTACGAGGCCACCGCGGGCATGAACGTGCCGTCGGCGTGGGGCACCTCGACCGGCAGCGGCGTGACCGTCGCGATCATCGACACCGGCTACGTGGCGCACTCCGACCTCGCGGGCAAGACCGTGGCGGGCTACGACTTCGTCTCCGACGCCGCTCGGGCGCGCGACGGCGGCGGCCGCGACGGCGACCCGTCGGACAACGGCGACTGGATGAGGAAGGGCGACTGCGGCACCGACTCGCTCGGCCAGCCAGTCCCGCCCGCCGACCAGAACTCCAGCTGGCACGGCACGCACGTCGCGGGCACCATCGCCGCGTCCACCAACAACGGCAAGGGCGTCGCGGGCATCGCGTACGACGCGAAGATCCAGCCCGTCCGCGTGCTCGCGCAGTGCGGCGGCAGCACCTCCGACATCGCCGACGCCATCGTCTGGGCGTCCGGCGGCACCG
>DATMCA010000663.1:0-5504 GCA_035559015.1 Umezawaea sp.
GGGTTCTTCGACGATCCGCATCGGTGGTGGGGTCGCGGGGGCGACCGCACCGGGGGAACCGACAGCGGACACCCGGCCCACCCACCTGCCCTGACCAGTCAGGGCACAACGCACCACGGCACACAGGATCGCCCGCTGCCGTTTGGTGCCGAGCGCCGGTCGTGGCTGGGGGCCACGACCGGCGCGGGCCGGCCCAAGTTGGCTTGATGCGGGGGTAAGTCGGCCGGCGCGGTCCAGAGCGTCAAGTTGACCGCGCGCGCTGGTGCTGTGGGGGCAGGCCAACGCAGTGACAAGTCACCGGCACGGCGGCCCGCTCAGGGCTCATGTCTTCACCGTTGACTTCCCGACCTTGGCGACTTCCCGACTTCCACTTCACCCCCGACCCACTACGGAATGCGCCTTGGCACTCGCACAAAGCTCCTGGTGACCCACCACACCGGTGACACAAGGCCTTCCCTGGTCATGTCCGATTTTACTTGGGGGATTTGTCCCTTGAAATTGCGGATCGGGCAGGGCTTTCGGGCACTGCCTTTTTGCCCGATCAAGGGACAAATCCAGGGGCCTCAAGTAAAATCGGACACGTCCCGCTGGAAGTCTCACCACGACAGCCTGAAAACCTCTACGCCCCCCAAGCCCCCACCCCATCCCCCGAAAACGACTCCACCCTCAACAACGGCTCCGGAATGTTCAACAACTCCAAAGCCTTCCTCCCAGCCTCGTACCCCAAAGTCCGATAAGCCTCAAACTGCTCATCCGTGAACATCTGCTGACTGGTCGAATGATTGGGAAACCTCCGATCCCTCCTCTTGAACGCATGAAGATCCCAACTGGACTCACCCGTCAACACAGCCTTCGCGTACACCAACTTCGCCTCCTGATCAGGCGACGGGTACCGCACAGTCCCGGCAACAGCCGCAGCCCGACTCAACCCATTCGAATCCGGCATCACCGCCCGAGGATCGAGGTCCACATCCGCACTCAACTCACTGCGGGCCAAGGCGATAGCCCGCCCGATGTCCAACCCGTCACCCGCCTGATCACAAGACGCGTCAAAGCACAGCACATGGGTGCACCTCCGCCGCAACAACTCCACCAGCCCGAGGTTCTCCCAATGCCCCCCATCGGTCAGGTAGATGTACCGATGGGTCGACTTGGCCCCACCCAACGCTTCCCGCAACACGTACAACGCCCCAGGCTCGTGCCACCCGTCCCGGATCGAATTCCACAACCGAGCACCAACCCAGGGCTTCTCCACCCGATCAGGCCCGGCAGGCCGCCAACTCCGGTGCCGGGGATTCTTGATCCAAACCCCGAGCCGGACGTTCGTCAACGCCATCAGGAACCGCAACGGCGGATACGTGAACCGCCCCATCAACGGCGACAACGCGGCACCCGACACCGCCATGATCGACGGCAACGTCAACTGCGTCCCCGCCAACCCGGACCGACCCTCGAACAGTTCCGTGGGGTGGTACTTGAACAACGGCCCACCGCTGCGGTGCGACTCGAACGTGAACGACTCGGCGAACCGCCCGACCGGCACGTCGTCCGTGGTCAGGTTGACCGCGCAGCAGACCACGAGCTTCGGCAGCCGCCGCCCGTCCTTCGGCGCCAGGTCGGAGAAGTACAGCTTCTCCTCGTACCCGATCGGCTCGGCGACGATCCGGTTCCCGTCCCGGCGGCGCTTCAACGCGAACGCGCTGTTGAGCCGCTCGCGGTAGAAGAGGTGCATCGAGTAGCGCCGGTTGTGGACCTTCACGGCCATCCCGAGCACGACGGCCACCGCCACGACGAGCCCCAGGGCGTCCCCGGCGGTGCGCAGGCCGTGGCGGGTGGAGTACTCCAGCGACGACAGCAGCGGCACGAGCAGGAGGCCCGCGCTGGCGATCGAGGACAGCACGAGCATCAGCCGCAGCGCGCGGAAGCGCCTGCCGAGCATCAGCGCGACCACCGCCAGCGCGCACGACACGAGCAGCCACACGACCGCGACCACGATGCGCCCGCCCGTGGTCTGGAACGACTCCGGCCGCCCGTCGACGAACGTGGAGAGCAGCCTCGTCGACGACGTGGCGTACAGCTGGGCCAGCGGCGGCAGCAGCAGGCAGACGCCGACCGCCGCGGCGCCGGTCAGCAGCCACGACGCGACCCGCTCGGAGTGGGACTCGCCGTAGTTGCCCGGATGCCCGTCCTTGAACCACCGCCGGTAGGCGACCAGCAGGATCGCGAACCCGACGCACACCGACGCGGCGATCAGCATGGCGGTGAGCAGGGTCGACTTCGGCAGTGCGAGACCGTTGAGCCTGAGGTCGGACAGCCGCACGTCGAGCAGGTGCAGCAGCCAGCCCGACAGCCGGCCGATGATCATGGCGCACAGCACGAACGGCAGGTAGTTCAGGACGAACCCGTAGACGACGCTCGCCGCCATCCACAGCTTGCCCGCCCGGCCGGGGGCGAGGTAGTCGGTGTGCTGGCGCAGGTACCGCTCCTCCGGGGACCCGCGGCCCCACAGCGGTTTGCCGTTCTCGCAGTCCGGGTCCGCGTGCGCGGCGGAGATCGTCAGGGCGCTCGCGACGTAGTTGCCGCCGGACACCGCGGCGAGGTACTCGGCGCTCTCCAGGACGCCCTGCTGCTGCAAGACCTGGAGGGCGCCGAGGTTGAAGGCCGCGGACCGGATCCCGCCGCCCGACAGGGCGATCCCGATCCGGATGTCCTGCGGCGGCGAGTCGGAGTACTCCTCGGCGAGGCTGGGGAGGTCGTTCGTGGTGCGGGGCGCTAGAGGCATGTCAGTCCCGGTTCACGTTCCGGTGTAGCCGAACGAGTGTCGGTAGTCCTCGCCCTTCGGGTCGCAGCCGTAGGGGTAGGTCGCGTGCGCGCGGGCCGCTCGCAGCCGCGGCAGCGACCGCTCGTGCAGGTAGCGGGTGAACAGCGGGTGGAAGCAGAGGACATCGGTGTCCTCCTGGGCGGTCAGGGTGTAGTCGAACGTGTACTGGAAGTGCGCCTTGTTGTACCGGCCGGTCTGGCCGAACCGGACGCCGAGGACGCCCAGGGTGAACAGCATCGAGAGGAAGTCGTCGAAGTCGAGGTGGGTCAGCTTCCTGATGCCCTGCTGGTTGTAGACCTTGTGCAGCTCGCTGGCGGGGAAGGAGATGCCGAGCCTGCCCGCGAGCTGCCGCACCCCGGCCGAGGCGTTCGGGAACGACGCGAGGTGCGCGTTGAAGATGCCGCTGACGAGCAGCTGCTCCGCGTGCCGCGTTCCCGCGCGCACGGCTTCCTCGGTCACCGCCCACGGCGTCGACCCCCGGTCGGTCCGGCTGAACACGCCGTTGAGGATCTGGATCAGGTGCCGGGGCAGGAGTTGAGTGTGGCGCAGCAGGTAGGCCAGCGGGTCCTCCTCGATGTCCAGGCCGCTGAGCATCCTCGCGGGCAGCGCCGCCCGGAGCAGGGCGATGGCCGGGTCGTGCTCGTCCACGTGGTCGGCCCGCCGCCGCAGCCGTTCGAGTTCGTCGGGGTGGCGCGTCTGGAGGAACAGCAGGAACCTGGTGCCGGTGAGCCTCAGCAGTTCCGGCGCGGTCCAGTAGATCTTCAGGTACCGGCCCTGGAGGTCCTTCTCCGGCGCGGCCGCGATCTCGTGGATCTTGTCGAACAGCTCGGACGGCAGGCAGATCTGCGTGCCGAACGGGCGGTTGCCGGGGTTCATCGCGATCAGCCTGCCGACGCAGCGGAACAGCCCGGCCAGCACCTCGGTCAGCTCGTGCAACCGGACGTGCAGGTCCTCCAGGTTGTCCATCACGATGACCGGCGTCTCCACCCGGCCCTCCAGAACGGTGTGCATCGCGGCCCTCGCCACGTCGAAGCGGATGCCGCCGCTCGTCACGCCCGCGATGGTCTCCTGGAGGCCGATCGAGGGCCGTTCACCGGCGTGGCGCAGCAGTTCGGCGAGGAAGTGCTCCGCCACGATCGTCGGGTCCGCCGGCCCGGTCGGCCTGCCGACGTAGTCCGACAGGATCTGGAGTTCGCGCGCCGGATCGCGGCGGGACGCGGTCCGCCAGGCGTGGACCAGCGCGATCTGCTCGAACAGCGCCTGCCAGACGTCCGCCCTCTGGTCGACGAAGAGCGGCCCGTGCGCCCGGCTGTACTCGCGCAGGACCTTCGCCATCGCGTGGTACACGCTGTCCGTCTTGAGCACCTCGCTCAGCGGCCTGCCGGTGAGCGACGACCCGACGAGGAACGCGGTCTTGCCCGCTCCCTTGCGCCCGATGATGTACGTCGGCCGCGTGTCCGCCACGGTTTGCGCGTAGATCAGGTTGGTCCGGTCGAAGAGGCGGTCGACATTCGCCAGCCCGTGGTGGACGACGGACTCCGTGTCACCGGGTCCGAAAGGCCGCTGGTCGGTCAACACCTGCCTCAGACCGTTGTGCTGGTGTGGTTTGCTCTTGCTGACCACGGATTCTCCACTGCTCGGCCTCGTGATCGTTCACGGTCTTCGACGCTTTTATACCCTTATCGGGCCTATTCTGTGGTTGATTTTCGTGGTGGGCTCACTCGGATGGAGCAGAATTGTTTCCGATTCGGTGGAATTCCGCATTATCGCGCTGTGCCAGTCCAGTCGAAAAGGAATCGCCGGTCGGGTTTCGAATCGACGCCACCCGGTCCCGGAGTGCCGCGGGCGGGCGGGGCCTAGCATCGGCGGGGTGTCGCGCCGAGAGCAGATCAGGATGAGCCGGGACGAGGTGCGCGCGTTCCTCGACGAGGAGCGCGTGGTCACCGTCGCCACCACCAACCCCGACGGCCGGATCCACCTCGTGCCGCTGTGGTTCGTGCGGCGGGACGACGTGGTGGAGGGGTGGACCTACGGGCGGTCGCAGAAGGTCGCGAACCTGCGCCGCTCCCCGCTCGCGACCCTCCAGGTCGAGGCGGGGGACACCTACGACCAGTTGCGCGGCGTGACGCTGGAGTGCGACGTCGAGCTGGTCACCGAGCCGGACGAGGTGGTCGGCATCGGACTGGCGGTGTCGGCCCGCTACACCGGCCAGGACGGACCGGACGTGGAGGCGTTCGTCCGCGCCCAGGCCGTGAAGAGGGTGGGTCTGCGGTTCACCGCGACGAGCGCGACCAGTTGGGACCACCGCAAGCTCGGTGGCACGTACTAGCGGTCCCGACGCCCGCGCAACCCTCGGTGGACGGGGGTTGCGCGGGCTTTTTGTCGCCGTGGCTCAGCCCTGGGCAGGGTATCTGACCTGCGGCTACCGGGTCTGGTGGCACGCGTCAGATCACAGGTGGTGCCAAAATGGTGCCAACCTGGCTTGCGGATGGTGCCACCCATGCGTCATAGTTGTGCCATGGAGCTGAGCACGTATGTCGACAACCTGGGCCGCGAGCTGGCGGTCCTGGCCGAGACCGGGAGCGACGAGGTTCGTGCGCTGGTCGAGCGCCTGAGCGGATCGCTGGAATCGGCGATCCGGCTGACCCTGCTGGAGACGCTGTCCGCCGCCGCGGACGAGATC
>DATMCA010000664.1:0-4675 GCA_035559015.1 Umezawaea sp.
CGACTGATCCCGGTGTCAACCTTCTCCCGTCCCGGTGACGACCTTCAGCGGATCCGGCGGGGTCCGGACGCTGTCATGGTGAGGGGTGCCCGATAGACGAGGGGGACTCCTGTGAAGGGCATTCGAACAGCGGTGGCGGCCGGTTTGATCCTCGCGCTGGTGGGCGCGGCCGTCGCGTCGGCGGACCCGGACATCGCGACCACCGGGGGCGGTGGTCGCGGCAGCGGTGACTGGGCGACGTGGCAGAAGGACCTGTCCGGCAGCAGGCACAACGCCGACGAGTGGAGGATCAACCAGCGCACCGTCGGCGGACTCGAGCTCAAGTGGGCGTTCGCCTACCCGAAGACCGAGATGTTCGTCCGCAGCCAGCCCGCGATCGTCGACGGCGTCGCCTACTTCGGCGGCCCGGACGGCAGGTTCTACGCCCGCGACGCCCGCGACGGGGCCGCGCGGTGGACCTTCGACCTGACCGGCGTCGACCCGGGGCCGCGCCCCGCCGCGACGTGGGACGGCCCGTCGGTCTCCGGCGGCAAGGTGTACTTCGGCGACACCCGCGGCTACGTCTACGCGCTGGACCAGCGCGACGGGCGGTTGGTGTGGGCCAGGCAGATCGACTCCCACCCGGCCGCGTTCGTGACCAGCTCGCCGATCGTGTTCGAGGGCCGGGTGTACGTCGGCACGTCCAGCGGGGAGAACACCGCGGGCCGCGACTACGCGTGCTGCACGTTCCGCGGCCACCTCGACGCGCTCGACGCGAACACCGGGACGTTGGTGTGGCGGCACTACACGGTGCCGCCGCCGCAGGCCGTGGGCACGTGGCCCAGCGGTGCCACCCGCTACGAGCCGTCGGGCGGCGGGGTGTGGAGCTCGCCGGTGATCGACACCAGGACCCGCACGCTCTTCGTGGGGACCGGCCAGAACTACACCGGCAGCGCGGGCGACTTCGACACGATGCTCGCCCTGGACCCGCGCAGCGGGGCGGTGAAGTGGCGCAACCAGGTCACGAAGGCCGACACGTGGCGCTCGCTGTGCAACGACCCCGACCCGGAGGGCTACTGCCCCGGCCTCAAGGACGGCTCGGCGCTGGACTACGACATCGGCGCCACGCCGAACGTGTTCACCGTCGGCGGCCGCACCCTGGTCGGCGTGGGCCAGAAGTTGGGCGTCTACCACGTGTTCGACGCCCGCACCGGCGAGGTCGTGTGGCGCAGGCAGTTGGGCGTGCCGCTGCCCAGCGGCGGTGTCTCCGGCATCCAGTGGGGGTCGAGCTACGACGGCAAGCGCCTCTACATCGCCACCTACTTCGCCGACCCAGGCAAGGTGTTCGCCGTCGACCCCGCCACCGGCACCGTGCTCTGGGAGACGCCCAACCCGGCGGACGGCTGCACCACCGGCGGCGCGGCGGCCAACCCGGAGGTGTGCACCCCGGGTCACGGCCCGGCGGTGACCACCAGTCCCGGTGTCGTCTACGAGGGTTCCAACGACGGCAAGCTGCGCGCGTACTCGGCGTCCACCGGGCGGGTGCTGTGGACCTACGACACGGTGCGCGACTTCACCGGCGTCAACGGCCTGCCCGGTCGCGGTGGGGCGATCTCCGGCGGCGGCGGGGGAGCGGTGGTGTCCAACGGCATGGTCTACGTCCAGTCCGGCTACTGGCCCGCCTACCCGAACCCCGACGGCGGCCACGTGCTGCTCGCGTTCGGGCTGTGAACAGCGGGTGGTGCGTCCCTCGGCGAGGGACGCACCACCCGGTTGACCGCATATACCGCTTTCCGATATAACTCGTGCCATGAGTGCTCGGGTGATGACGGAGCAGACCTTCCTGGTGCTGACCGCGCTGGCGGAGGAACCCCTGCACGGCTACGCGATCGTCCAAGCGGTCGACGCGCTGTCGGAAGGGCGGATGAAACTGCGGGTCGGCACCCTCTACGGGGTGCTGGACCGGCTGGTGGCCGACGGGTTCGCCGAGCGGGACCGCGAAGAAGTCCACCAGGGACGGCTGCGGCGGTACTACAAGCTCACCGACAGCGGCGTACGGGCACTGTCGGCGGAGGTCGTGCGGTTGTCGGCGAACGTGCGGGCCGCGTCGTTCGTGCTCAAGGCCAGGGGGGCGTTGTGAGCAGCAGGCTGGAGAACCGCTACCGCGGGCTGCTGCGGGTCGTGCTGCCCGGCTGGTACCGGGCGGAGCGCGAGGAGGAGATGGTCGGGCTGTTCCTCGCCGACCGGACCGACGACCTGGACCTGGAGCACGGGTGGCCGGGGTGGGGCGAGACCGGGGCGACCATCGCGCTCGGGGCCCGCACCCGCTTCGCCGCGTCGGGGGCTCCGGCGCGGGCCGTCATGGTCGGTGACGCGGTGCGGCTGATCGCGATGATCGGTGTGCTCGTGCAGGTCGCGTACGCGGTGCAGGGCGCCATGTCGGCGCTGCTGTGGTGGCCCCCGATCGAGGGCGGGACGCGGACCGGGGCGAGCCCGTTCACCGTGCTGGTGCTCGCGACCGACCTGACCGTGCTGGTGGCGGCGGTGGCGCTCGTCCTCGGGTTCCGCGGCGCGGGGAAGGTCCTGCTCGCGCTGGTGGCGGTGCTCCACCTGGCGCGGTTGACCGGGGCCGACCCGTACACGCTGCCGCTGAGCCTGTTCTGGCAGGTGCCGCTGTGGCTGACCTGCACCGCGCTGCTGGCCGGGTTCCACGGCGACGCGCCCACGCCCGCGCTCGGCCGGTGGCGGTGGGCGCTGGCCGCGACGGTGCTGGGCTCGGCGGCGGTGCTGGGGGCGAACGTGCTGCTCTCCCCGTACGTGATCGTCCCGCTCGCCGCGATGGCGGCGGTGCCCGCGGCGGCCGTCGTGGCCGGCCTGGTGCACCTGCTGCGCCGCGGCGGGGGAGTCGGGGCGATCGCGATCGGCGTGTGGCTCGCGGCGCTGCTGCCGGTCGAACTGCTGTACGTGTTCCTGTCCGGTGCGAACTTCGGGGTGCTGGTGGCGGCCATGGCCGCCACCGCGGCAGCGCTGCTGGTCGTCGGACTGCGCGAGATCCGACGACCGGCAGCGGCCGTCACACCTTGACCGGCACCGGGTTCCCGGACGCCTCGATCGCGCGCCGCACCGGCACGAAGATCATCAGCACGAACCCGACCACGAAGAAGATGACCAGCGAGATGATGGCCAGCCGGAACGACCCGGTGGCCTGCCCGACACCGGCGAACACCAGCGGCCCCAGCCACGACGTGGAGCGCTCGCCGACCTCGTAGAGGGAGAAGTACTGGGCCTCGCGGCCGGGCGGCACCATCTGGCTGAACAGCGACCGGGACAGGGCGTTGGTGCCGCCCAGCACCAGGCCGATGCCCACCGCGAGCCCGTAGAACTGGAACTGCTGGCCCGCCTGCACGAAGTAGGCGGCGCTGACCACGACGATCCACATCACCAGGCTGATCTGGATGGTGCGCTTGGCGCCCCACCTCTTCGCGCCCCACCCGTGCAGCACGCCGCCGAAGAACGCGACGAACTGGACGATCAGGATCGTGGAGATCAGCACCGACTGGTCGAGCTTGAGCTCGGCGCTGCCGTACTGCGCGGACACGCCGGCGACGGTGGAGATGCCGTCGGTGTAGATCAGGTAGGTGAACAGGAACGCCAGCGTCAGCGGGAACATCCGCGCCGAGCGGATCGTCTGGAACAACTCCTTGAAGCCCGCCGAGACGATCCCCGCGCCGTGCTCACCGCCGTGCGGCTCCTGGTGCTGCCGCAGCCGCGCCAACGGGATCAGCGTGAACCCCGCCCACCACAGCCCCGACAGGACGAACGCGAGCCGCACCGACGTGGACTCCTCGATGCCCACGACGTCGTGGCCCAGGAACAGCGCGAGCTGGATCGCCAGCGCGACACCACCGCCGAGGTAGCCGAACGCCCACCCGCGCGCCGACACCGCGTCGCGTTCGTCGGGTGTCGCGATCTCCGGCAGGAACGCGTAGTACACGACCACCGACGAGCCCCAGCAGATGTTGGCCAGGATGAACAGCAGCACCCCCAACGTCCAGTTGGAGCCCGCCACCAACCCCAGCAGCGCCGTGGCGAACGACCCGGCGAACGCGAACGTCCCGAGCATCCGCTTCTTGTTCTGCGTGCGGTCGGCGATCGCGCCCATCACCGGCAGCACCAGCACCTGCACCACCGTCGCGATCGACAGCAGGTACCCCCACAGCGACCCGGCCGGGAAGTGCAGGCCGAACGCGGAGATGTCGCACGACTGCAGGGCGCTGTCGGCGCACGCGTTCGGCCCGTTGCGCGCCACGTCGGCCTTCGCGTCGTTCTCCGCGATCGCCGTCAGGTACAGCGACAGGAACACCGTGCCCACCGACGTCGGGAACACCGAGTTGGCCCAGTCGTACCAGCACCACCCGCGCTGCTCGCGAACCCGTTCGGGAGTGGTGCCCGCGCTCTCGGGGCTGCTGTCGACCACGCTCATGACGGCGGACTGTACTGGTCACCCGACCGGATGATCGACGGTTACCCCAAGCTGTTGTCAATCGGCCACCCGCGCGTCAACGACCGGCCCACGCCGCCCGTGCCCGCAGCACGTCGCGCAACCGGTCGGGACGGTCGGTGACCAGCCCGTCCACCCCCAGGTCGAGCAGCCGCGCCATCTCCACCTCGTCGTCGACCGTCCACACGTGCACCT
>DATMCA010000665.1:0-4059 GCA_035559015.1 Umezawaea sp.
GGCGATCGGCGCGATCCCGGCGTTCGGCGTGATCAGGCTGAGGAGGAGACCGACGAAGAGGCCTAGCCACGCTCCGGACGCGGCGGCGCTGCCGAGCACGCGACCCCAGGTCAGACGACCGGCGACGCGTTCCACCAGCATCGGCTCGACGCCGACGATGGTGATGCCCTGCACGGGGAAGGCGCTGTCGGCGAGGTAGTCGACCGCGCGCTGGGCCTCGGCGTAGGTGTTGTAGGAAGCGATCGGCCATCCCTCGGGCAGCGTCGGGATGTTCACCGTCGACGGGGACTGCATGAACGCTGTCATCTCACTCACCTCTGTGAACGACCCCTCGTGGGGGCGTTTCGTCCGCTTACACCCCCTTCAACGCGCACCCACCGCTGAATCGTGCCGCTCACGAGGACTTCACAGGGGATTCTCAGCCGCCCCCTCGTGCATGTTAGCTTAGGATTACCTAAACACTAGAACGAACGGGTGAACATGAAGCGCGCCGCCATCGGGCTCCTGACCGCCATCCTGACCGCCTCCCTGGCCGCTTGCGGCAGTTCGCCCACCCCCGAGACCGGCGGGGCGTCCTCCGCCGCCGGCTCGGCGTTCCCGATCACCGTCGACACCGCGTTCGGCCAGGTCACCGTCGAGAAGGCGCCGACCCGCGTGGTCGCGCTCGGCTGGTCGGACGCCGAGACGGCGCTCGCACTGGGCGTGCAGCCGGTCGGCGCGAGCGACTGGCTCGCCTTCGGCGGCGAGGGCGTCGGCCCGTGGGCGAAGGGCCTGTACGAGAAGGCGCCGACCATCCTCGGCACCCAGGAGCTGAGCTTCGAGGCCGTCGCGGCGCTCCAGCCCGACCTGATCCTCAACACCCGGTCGAACCTCGACCAGAAGACCCACGAGACGCTGTCCAAGATCGCGCCGACCATCGCCGCGCCCAAGGACGTCATCCCCTACGGCACGACCTGGCGCCAGCAGACCGAACTGGTCTCCAAGGCGCTCGGCAAGCCCGACAAGGGCCAGGAGCTGATCGCGGCGGTCGACAAGGAATTCAAGGACGCCGCGAAGTTCAGCGGCAAGACCGCCGTGGTCGGCGCCTTCTTCGGCGGCAAGTACGGCGCCTACGTGCCGGGCGACAGCCGGGTGGACTTCATGAAGGAACTGGGCTTCGGCACCAAGAAGGACGTCGACGCCCTGGCCAAGGGCACGTTCTACGTGGACATCTCCACCGAGCAGCTCACCCTGCTGGACTCCGACCTCACGGTGATCTTCCCGATCGGCGGCGACGCGGGCGTCCTGAAGGCCGACCCGGTGCTCAACGGCATCCCGTCGGCCAAGGCCGGGCACCTGGTGATCCTGGAGGACAAGGCGCTGTCGGACGCGTTCTCCAGCGGATCGACCCTCGGCACCTCGTACGCGATCAAGAACGCGGTGCCGCTGTTCTCCGCAGCCCTGCAGAAGTAAGCCCTTTCCAGGCTTATCGACCGTGGGAACTTGTTCCCGCGAATAAGCAATAGCAGGACATTATTCGCCAATTTCGGAGCTTGAGACACACTTTCGAGTGATCATCACTACGACGTTGGAGTGACTGATTCCAGGTCGGCGCGAATCGATAGCGCCGACCTGGAAATTTCACCCGATGTAGTGCGATCCGTCCACCATGTACACAGCGCGTATCCGACGATAGCGCTGGTCACACCATGGAAGGACGCCGCTTTGGCCGCTTCCGAACACCTGCCGCCGCTGGTTAACGTCTGACCGGCCACGAACAAGTCCATTGTTCGTGAATTGAATTCCCACTACGCGCCGCAGAGGCGCGCAAGCGGATAGGCGGTACGACGGGTGACTGTGACGGATAACCCCTCTTCTGACGTGGACGCGGGTCGTGCGCAATCGAGCTTGGCGACGGCCGCGGCCAGGAACCTGGCCACCACGACCAAGTCCGTGCCGCAGATGCAGGGCATTTCCTCGCGGTGGCTGCTCAAGGTCCTGCCGTGGGTGCAGGCCGCGGGCGGCGCCTACCGGGTCAACCGGCGGCTGAGCTACGCGGTCGGCGACGGCCGGGTGACGTTCACCAACACCGGGTCCGAGATCCGGGTCATCCCGCAGGAACTGTGCGAGCTGCCGCTGCTGCGCGGGTACGACGACGACGCGGTGCTCGCCGCGCTGTCGCTGAAGTTCGTGCAGCGCGAGTACGCCCCCGGCGACCTCATCGTCGAGTCCGGGCAGCGCGCGGACGCGGTGTTCCTCATCGCGCACGGCAAGGTCAACAAGATCGGCGTCGGCGAGTTCGGCGACACGACCGCCCTCGGCGTCCTCGCCGACGGCGACCACTTCGGCGGCGAGGTGCTGGCGGGCCCCCGGGGCGAGTGGGACTTCACCGTCAAGGCGGTCACCCCCGTCACCGTGCTGACCCTGGACTGGCGCTCGTTCGAGGAGATGAACGGCGCGGCGGGCGGCCTGCGCGAGCACATCCAGCACGCACTCGCGCGCGGCGAGAACGGCAAGCGCGACGAGAGCGGCGAAGCGGCCATCGAGATGTCCTCGGGCCACGAGGGCGAGGTGGAGCTGCCCGGCACGTTCGTCGACTACGAGCTGTCCCCGCGCGAGTACGAGCTGAGCGTGGCCCAGACGGTCCTGCGCGTGCACAGCCGGGTCGCGGACCTCTACAACCAGCCGATGGACCAGGTCGAGCAGCAGTTGCGCCTGACCATCGAGGCGCTGCGCGAGCGCCAGGAGCACGAGCTGATCAACAACCGCGAGTTCGGCCTGCTGCACAACGCGGACCTGAGCCAGCGCATCCACACCCGCTCCGGCCCGCCCACCCCGGACGACATGGACGAGCTGCTCGCCACGGTGTGGAAGGAGCCCAGCTACTTCCTCGCCCACCCGCGCGCGATCGCCGCGTTCGGCCGCGAGTGCAACAGGCTCGGCATCTACCCGGCGGCCACCGACCTCGGCGGCCACCAGGTCCCGTCGTGGCGCGGCGTCCCGATCCTGCCGTGCAACAAGATCGGCGTCAGCTCGACCCGCACCACCTCGATCCTGCTGATGCGCGCGGGCGAGCAGAACCAGGGCGTCGTCGGCCTGCACCAGACCGGCCTGCCCGACGAGTACCAGCCCGGCCTGTCCGTGCGGTTCATGGGCATCGACGAGAAGGCGGTCATCTCCTACCTGGTCAGCGCCTACTACTCCGCGGCCGTGCTGGTCCCGGACGCGCTCGGTGTGCTGGAGAGCGTCGAGATCGGCCGCGAGGGCTGAGTTCGGCCCGTCCGTCCGGTGTGGGCAAGACAGGAGATGGGAAGACACGTGACGGTGACAGATCCGGGTCTCGACGAGGCGACTCAGCCTTCGAGCCTGAGCACGAGGGCGGCGCGGAACCTCGCGTCCACCACGAAGTCCGCGCCGCAGATGCAGGGCATCACGCCCCGCTGGCTGCTGCGCACGCTGCCGTGGGTCGAGGCGAACGGCGGCGCGTACCGGGTGAACCGCAGGCTCACCTACGCCGTCGGCGACGGCCGGGTGAGCTTCACCAACACCGGTGCCGTGGTGAAGGTGGTGCCGCAGGAGCTGCGGGAGCTGCCCGTGCTGCGCGGGTTCACCGACGACGGCGTGCTCGCCGCGCTGGCCGACCGCTTCCAGCAGCGCGAGTTCGCGGCGGGCGAGGTGATCGTCCAGTCGGGACGGGCGGCCGACGAGGTCGTGCTGATCGCGCACGGCAAGGTCAGCGCGACCGGGGTCGGCGAGTACGGCGAGGAGACGTCGCTCGGTGTGCTCGCCGACGGCGACCACTTCGGCGACGAGGTCCTGACCGGGACGGTCGACGAGTGGCCGTTCACGGTCAAGGCGGTCACGCCGGTGATCGTGCTCGTCCTGCCGTGGCGCGAGGTGCAGGCGCTCAACGGCCGGGCCGATGCCCTGCGCGCCCACATCGAGGCGTTCGTCGCGAACGCGGGCAAGCCGAGCAACAAGGCCGGTGAGGCGTCCATCGAGATGTCCTCGGGCCACGAGGGCGAGGTGGAGCTGCCCGGCACGTTCGTCGACTACGAGCTGTCCCCGCGCGAGTACGAG
>DATMCA010000666.1:0-2532 GCA_035559015.1 Umezawaea sp.
CAGGCTGAACGCCGCCACTGCGATCACGACGAGACTGAACACGATCGCCAGCGGGCCGCCGTCACGCAGGCCGAACCCGCCCGGGATGAAGAACCCGGCGACGAGGTTCACCAGCATCAGGACGACGACGCCGATCAGGGCGCCCATCAGCCACTTCGTGAATCGCGGAGTCACGCGCACCGCGCCGGTCTTGTAGACCACCAGCATCCCGACGAGCACGCCGACCGTTCCGATCAGCGCCTGGAAGGCGATGCCCGGGTACTGGAGGTTGATCAGGCCGGCGATCCCGCCGAGCGCGATGCCCTCCGCGATGGAGTAGGTCATCACCAGCGCGGGGTTGCTGCTCTGCTTGAAGATGATGATGAGCGACACGACGAAGCCGACGATGAACGCCGGCAGGGCCAGCACGTACAGGCCGCTCCACGCCGTGAGACCGCCTGCGACGATGGCCGCGCCTGCGGTGATCGCGGTCTTGGTGACGATGTCGTCCACCGTGATCGGGCGCTGACCTGCGTCGGCGCGCCCGATGCCGACCTGGGCACGGTCGGCGTAGGCGGCAGTGCCGCCCGCCATGCCGCTGCCGCGGTCGAACGTGGCGTACCCGCCCTGCCCAGAGGGCAGGTTGCGGAACGCCGGGTTGCTACTGGTGCGCACCTGGGTCCTCCTCGGAGCGTGTGGGCATCCGTCGTGGTCAACGCGGGAGCGGACCGCATCGTTCCCGCCCGGTAAAGCCGACTTTACTCATGTTGTCGACGCAGGCGCCAGCGGCGCCCGTGGGGCCGGACAGTACCCCCTCGAAGAGCCACATCCCCCGAAGTTGGGGGCAGCGCCACCCCCCACCAACGGCTCGTCGAGCCCACGCCGACCGGCGAATCTCCTCACCGGAACGTAAAGCGGAGGCATGGGGGAGGCCATGGGTGTGCCATCGATATCTCGCCGGGACGCACTGAAGGTGTCGGCGCTGGGGGCGGCGGCGATCGCGTTGCCGTTCGAACGGACGGTGCGCGCCAAGACCGCGTCGAGGATCGCGTCCAGCAAGATCCCGAAGCCGTACACGCTCCCGTTCGCGGCGCCGCCGGTGATCGACGGTCGGGGCGGGGGCACGCTGACGATCACACAGAAGATGGCCGACACCCAGATCCTCCCTGGCGTCCAGACCCCGATCTTCGGCTACAACGGCATCACACCCGGACCGACGATCCTCGCCCGGCGGGGCACCCCGCTCCGCGTCGTCATGCACAACGAACTTCCGGCCAGGCATCCGCAGTGGGGCTACGAGGCCTGGACCTCCTGCCACCTGCACGGCTCGGCCTCGAAGCCGCAGTTCGACGGCTACGCCAGCGACATCACGCGGCCGGGGCAGACCAAGACCTACGAGTTCCCGAACAACCAGGAGTCCCACACGCTCTGGTACCACGACCACGGCGTGCACCACACGGCCGAGAACGCCTACATGGGCCTGGCCGCGATGTACCTGATGAGCGACGAGCTCGAGGACCGGCTGCCGATCCCGAAGGGTGCCTACGACCTCCCGATGGTGATCACGGACAGGATGTTCGCCGCCGACGGCAAGCTCATGTACGACGACGAGGGCCACTCCGGCCTCTACGGCGACGTGATGCTGGTCAACGGTGTGCCGTGGCCGAACCTCAAGGTCGCCAAGCGGAAGTACCGCTTCCGGATCCTCAACGCCTCCCTGTCGCGCGGCCTGCGCCTGCAGCTGAGCAACACCGGCCTCCCGATGACGGTCATCGCCACCGACGGCGGGCTCATGCCCAGACCGCAGGCCACCGCGCAGCTGCGGGTCGGGATGGCCGAGCGCTACGAGGTCGTCATCGACTTAACGACCGTCCCCGTCGGAACCAGGATCCAGCTACGCAACCTGGGCGTGCCGAACTCCCGTGACTTCGACCACACCGACAAGGTCATGCAGTTCGAGGTGACCGCCGATGCGTTCGACGGCGCGAACAACGAGGTGCCGGCCGAGCTGAACCCGCAGAACGAGATCATGCTGCTGGACGAGACACAGGTTCCCGGCATCAAGACCGTCAAGCTCGACCTGCACCGCAGCAACAGCACCTGGAAGGTCAACAACACGACCTGGGACGACATCGTCGCGTCGAGCTACCAGAAGGTCGTCGCCAACCCGCAGCCGGACGAGGTCCAGATCTGGGAGATCACCAACAAGTCCGGCGGCTGGTTCCACCCCACCCACATCCACCTGGTCGACTTCAAGATCCTCTCGCGCAACGGCAAGCCGCCCTACAACTACGAGCTCGGCCCGAAGGACGTCGCGTACGTCGGGGAGAACGAGTCGGTGCGGCTGATCACGAGGTTCGCCCACCAGACGGGCCGCTACATGATCCACTGCCACAACCTGCCGCATGAAGACCACGACATGATGACGCAGTTCCGCGTGGGCGCGGACACTCCGGACAACGACCCCATGACCTCGGCCCCGGCCGGTCCGATCGGCGCGACCGTCATGCCCGTCGGGAACACGACCACGACTACACCTGCGACGCCCACCAC
>DATMCA010000667.1:0-14961 GCA_035559015.1 Umezawaea sp.
GCACCGGCGTCGTCGCCCAGTCGAACGCTTCGTCGAGGTTCGGCAGGCGGAGGCGGTTGCGCGTGCGCGGTTCGAGGTAGTTCGGGTACAACCCCTCCAGCCACTCGCGCGGCACGGGGGCGAAGTAGCCCGCGCGGCGGCAGTCGACCGCGGCGGAGACCAGTGCGGCGCCCACCTCCTGCATCCCGTCACGGCCCGCACGCCAGCGGCCGAGCACCTCGGGAGCGGCGGCCAGGTGCTCGGCCAGCCCGGCGCCGGTGCGGTCGGCGAGGGCGGAGGCGATCCGCGGGTCGGCCTGGTGGCGGCGGGCCGCCTGCCGTTCGTCCAGGTCGAGGTCGCGGGACAGTCGGATGGTGCGCGCCGTGGCCAGCAGGTGCTGTGCCGCGCGGGCCAGCTGCGGATACCGGTCGTCACCTCCGATCAGGTGACGTGCCTCTGATCGCAGGGTCGCCAGCAGCAGGACGTCCGTCCGGCCCGAGGGGCACAGCGCGGTCAGCAGCCCGGTGTCGAGACCGTCCGGGATGAGGTACCGCTCAAGGTCGTCCAGCCACACGACGACGTGCTCTAATCGCTCCCCGGACCCGACCAGCAGCCGCAGCGCGACGCCGTCCCTCGGTACCAGCACCGAGCGCCAATCGCAGGACGGCGCGTTGCGGCGGACCGCTTCCCAAGCTGTCCGGGTCTTGCCCGCGGCCGAGTTGCCCTCCACCACGACGAGCCCGCCGCCCGCCACCGCCC
Source organism: Umezawaea sp. (assembly GCA_035559015.1). GTDB lineage: Bacteria > Actinomycetota > Actinomycetes > Mycobacteriales > Pseudonocardiaceae > Umezawaea. The sequence continues at coordinate 739 of DATMCA010000667.1, forward strand.
GGTCCAGGTCGGCGTCCGCCGATCGCGCTATGTAGGGCGGTAGCAGCGGGAGGTCCACGACCTGGGTCGGCCGGTGCACGCCGAGATCGCGGATCGGGTCGTAGCCCTCGATCGGCCGGTCCAGCAACGCGCCCGTGTGGCGCAGCTTCTCGACGGTCGTGTCCGGCTCCGGACCGCCGATGTGCACGTCACCGAGCACGACACCGGCTTGGAAGGCGGGACCGTGCACCGTTCCGCTGATCTCGTTGTGCGCCGGGGGTCCAAGCCGGTCTCCGGTCGCCGCCGTGCGGTGCGATTCGAGCAGCGCTCGCAACACCGCCTTCTCCAACGCGTCCGGTGACGACACCACCGCGACGGTCACGCCGCTGTCGCGCAGCCGACGTCGGAACTCCTCCTGCCGTGCGCCGTGCACCGGGTCCGGATCGCGCAGCGACCCGTCGGTGTCCTCCGACAGCACGAACACCAGGCGCGGCAGGCCCGACACACCGGCCGCCTCGAACTCCAACTCGGTGTGGGACAGGTCAGGTCGGCCCCGCACCCGCGACCCGTACCGGAATCCCGCCACCAGCAGGCAGACGTCGGCCTCCGCGACGACTTCCCGGCACACCGCCTCCGGCGTGTCGGCACGGGCGGCGCAGTACGCCATGCCCACCACCACGTCACCGGCACGTGCCACCGCGGACTCGACCGCGGTCACGTAGGACCGTGCCGGGGGTAGCTGCCGCAACTCCGGGGTGTGACTGATGAACACCCGCCGAGGCGAGCCGCCCGGGCCTACCCGCACCTGACCACCACCCGGTCCTCCCCCGTCCGACGCGACGTCAACCGCCATACCCCCGACTCCACCGGAGTCATATCACGGCTCGACGCCCTCGTCGGCCTGAAGCGGGTCCGCCACGTCGTACGAGCCGGTCAGTCCCAGTGCCACGCGAACCGTGAGGCGGTTACCGCGCGTCGGACGCCGCCACGCCGTCGAAGGCTATCCGGAGTTCGGCCGGGCCACGCAGGAGCATGTTCGCCCGGTACGGCGGTGGGTCGGCGACCAGGCGCGGGCCGACCAGTCGCGCGGCGAGCGCACCGAGGGCGGCCTGGCCTTCCATTCGGGCCAGCGCGGCCCCGAGGCAGTAGTGCACGCCGCCGCCGAAGGCGAGGTGCGCGTTGTCCGGGCGTTCCGGCCAGAACCGGTCCGGATCGGCGAACCGCCGCGGGTCGCGGTTGCCCGCCGGGAGCAGCAGGACCACCTTGTCGCCTGCCGGCACGACCCGGCCCCCGACCCGCACGTCCGCCGTGGCCCGGCGGCGGGTCTGCTGCACCGGCGGGTCGTGGCGCAGCACTTCCTCGACCACGAAGGGGACGAGATCCGGGTCTGCGCGCAGTCGGTCGAGGGCGTCGGGGTTGCGCAGCAGCGCGAGGGTGCCGTTCGCGATGAGGTTGACCGTGGTCTCGTGCCCGGCGATGAGCAGCAGGCCGAGGGTGATGGCGAGTTCGACGGTGTTCATCCGGGTCGCCGGGTCGCCCTCGGTGAGCAGCCCGGAGATCAGGTCCGTGCCGAGGTCGGTCTGGCGCCGCCCGATCATCGGCAGCAGGTACTCGCGCCACTCCACCCGTGTCACCGCCAGGTCGGCGATCTCCTGCTCGGTGAGCGTTTCGACCGGGTCGAGCGCGCGGGTCAGCCGGGTCGCGAACGAGTGGAACACCGATTCTTCCTCTTCCGGAACGCCCAGGAGTTCGCAGATGACGGCGACCGGCAGGGGGTAGGCGAGCGCCTCGACGACGTCCATTTCGCCGGGCCCGCCGTACCGGTCGAGCAGGCGCGCGACCGTCGTCTCGATGTGCGGGCGGATGCCGAGGATGCGCGGCACGAACTGGTGCATCGTCTGCGCGCGCAGGGTGTCGTGGTGCGGCGGGTCCTGCATGAGGAAAGGGCCGCGGACAGGCTTCCCGTCCGATCCGACCGGGGCTCGGGGATCGACCTCGTCCTGCGCGGACAGCCGGGGATCGCGCAGCAACAAGGAGATCTCGGCGTGGCCGGTGACCACCCAGGTGCACTCGTCCAGCCGCTGGATCGGTTCCCCGGCCAGGTCGGCGAAGTGCGGGTAGGGGTCGTGCCGGTTGGCGTGGTCGAGCAGCCGGCCGTACGGGACGGCGGCGGGGTAGGTCATGACTGTCCTCCGTGGACGGTGGGTTCCGGGGAGTCGGCTGCGTTGATGGCGGGCGGGAACGAGGCCCGCTCGGTGACGAGGGCGGCGTAGCCGTCGAGGACGCGCGGCGAGTTGACCGCGACCGCGCCGACGGTGATCCCGTCGCGCCCGTAGGCGGCCACGAACGGGCCACGGTCGAACGAGCCCTGGGTGAGGACGACTTCGTCGGCGAGGTGCGGGAGGCCGACGGATTTGATGTTCAGCCCGAACTGGTCGGACCAGAACGCGGGCAACGCCGTCGCCCGCCGCGGGTTCGCGGGCGCGTGGACGAGGTTGTACCCGGCCACTTCGGCCTGCGCCACGGCGTTCCCCCAGTGCTCGAAAGCCTGTGGTGCCGCGTCGAAGTGCGGGTGCCGCCAGCGGGCCACGTCCCCCGCGAGGTACACGTCCGGCACGATCGCACCGGTGCGGTCCAGGGCGCGACCCGCCGGGTCGCAATCGACCCCGCCCGCGTCGGCGGCGAGACCGCTGCCGGCCAGCCACCCGGTGTTGCGGACCGAACCCAGGGCCACGACGGCGACGTCCACGTCGAGTTCGCCCCCGTCGGACAGTCGTGCCCGCCGCAGCCTGCCCTCGCCCTCAAACGCGGTGACGGTCGTCCGGAGCCGCAGTTCGATCCCGTGTGCTCGCTGCCGCGCGCCGATCATCCCGCCGACGAGGTCACCGAGCGCGCTCGCCATCGGCGCCGCCCCGCGGTGGACGACGGTGACCGGGAGCCCGAGGTCGTGGCAGCTCGACGCCACCTCGGAACCGGTGAACCCGCCACCGACGATGAGCACGCGGCGCGGCCCCCCGGCGAGATCGGCGCGCAGCCGGTCGGCGTCGTCGCGGCCGCGCAACACGTGGACACCGCGCAGCGCGGCCTCCTGGGCGACCGGCCACGGCCGCGCCCGCGTCCCGGTCGCGATGACCAGGCCGTCGAAGCCGAGGGCGCGGCCGTCGGCCAGTCGCACCTCGCGGCCGGGGAGGTCCAGACCGGTCGCGGCGACGCCGAGCAGCCGGCGGGCGTTCAGGTTCCGCGTCGTCGGCAGCAGCAGCCGGTCGGTGCCGAGCCACCCGGACAGCACGGTCTTGGACAGCGGCGGCCGGTCGTAGGGCTCGTGCGGCTCGTCACCGACCAGCACGAGTTCCCCGGTGAAGCCGTTGGCCCGCAACGACTCCGCCGCGCGCAGCCCGGCGAGCGACGCACCGACGACGACGATCCGTCCGGACCTCATCGCGTCTCCTCGCCGAGCGTGATCGCCTGCACCGGGCAGGCCAGCGTGGCCCGCCGCACCTCGCGGTCGAGCTTCTCGTCCGGCACGTGGTCGTATTCCAGGGATTCCGCGCCGCGGAACCGGAACACCTCCGGTGCGGCGAACACGCACTGGCCGTAGCTCTGACAGCGGTTCAGATCGACTAGCACTCGCATGGTGTTCCGGGCTTTCATCGGGCGACGGTGGGGGACTTCTTGGCCGTGGTGACCGTCCACAGGAGCAGTCCGGCGTACACGGCGACCATGAGCGCCTGCGAGAGGTTGGCCGCGACGCCGATCGGCAGCAGGTAGATGGCCGCGACGCGCAGTCCGGCTTCGGCCAGCAGCGAGAATCCCCAGACCAGGGACACACGGACCCAGCGGGCACGCATGGCCCCGGTTGCGGCGCCTGCCTGGAACTCCTCGTGCTGCGCCGATCCGGCGGAACGGGCGAAGCGCTGAGCCGCGTAGAAGGCGATCGGGCGTTTGACCAGGCAACTGACGACCAGGACCAAGCCCGCGGTGCCGGACATCGCCGAGTCCTTGGCGAGGACGAACCGGGCGTCGCCGGTGAGGAAGGTCAGCGCGAGCCCCGCACCGAACATCGCGAGCAGGAACAGCGCGAACGGGTCCAGCCGGCGTTGCCGCACCGCCACCCACAGCACCCGCAGTCCGGCGACGACGGTCCCGACGAGCAGGGCGACGTACGTACTGGCCCCGAGCAGCTCGGCGGCGAAGTAGGCGAGCACCGACAGCCCTATGTCGAGGAACAGCATGCCGACCAGCGCTCGTACGGCCGGACCGGCGGGTTCGCGGCTCTCGGTGGTGGCTTGATCGGGTGAGGTCAACGACATGGGTAATCCCTGGTTGTTTGTGTGCGGTATCGCGTTTCCCTTGTCACGAAAGGGATTTCCGTTGGAAGACGCGTCGTGTTCTGGCCGCCACCGACGTTACGGATCAGGCCGCTTCTCGTCGTGGGGCGAGCGCCGTAGGTTCGGGTGGAGAAAGATCTCCACCCGGGATACGGCGCCTGCCGCAGGACATCGGCTCCGGTCGGCCGTACCTTGACGGAGGTGACCATGTTCGAGATGACCACCGTGGAAGGCCGGTACCGGGAGGGGCTGGTCCTGCCGTTCCTCGTCCTCGTCGCGATCACCGTCACCGTCGCGCAGTGGCCCGGCGGCGTCGTGTTCCCGTCGGTCGCGCTGCCCCTGTTCGTCCTGGTCTCGATCGCCGCGGTCGGGCTCCTGATGCCATCGCCGTGGTTGACCGGACGTCGCCGCCTGGTCGCGGTGACCACGTACATGCTGCTCGGCGCGCTGCTGCTCCCGCTCGCGCACGCGACGACCGCGGCGTTGTTCCCCTACACCGCTGCCGCCACGGCAGGTGGCCATCTCGCCTCGCGCAGGGCCGCCTCCGGGGTGGCCGCGGCCGGCGCGCTGGTCGCGGCCGGCGCGACCCTGCTCGTCGAGCACCTCGCGCCCGCCGCCCCGCAATGGCAGTGGTGGGTGACGTTGACCGTGGGCCTGCCGGTCTACAGCGGCATCGCCAACCGGGACCGGCTCGACGCCCTGCGCAGCGCGCAACGCGCCGCCAGGGAGGCCATGCGGGCCAGCGAGTCCGAAGCACGCGAAGCTGCCCTGCTGGAGCGCGGCCGCATCGCCCGCGAGATCCACGACGTCCTCGGCCACTCCCTGTCCGGGATCGCGCTGCAACTGGACATGGCCGACGCCCTGCGCAGCAACGGCGACGACGAGGAGGCGACCGCCGCCGTCCGCCGCGCTCGCGCTTTGGCGGTCGACAGCATCAGCGAGACCCGCCGGGCCGTGCACGCCCTGCGCGAGGGCACTCTGCCCCTGCCGGAGACGCTGGGCCGGCTCGCCGAGCACAACGCGGCGGACTTCGCGATCGACGGCGAAGCCGCGCCGGTCGGAGCCGAGGCGGCCCACACGGTGGTCCGCGTGGCGCAGGAAGCCCTGACCAACGCGGCCAAGTACGCTCCGGGCGCGACACGCACCCTGCGCTTGGCCTTCACCGCCGACCGCGTCACCCTGACCGTGCACAACGGACCCGCCACCGGGGAACGCGACGGTGAGCTGGCAGGCGGCACCGGCGTCGGCCTGGTCGGGATGCGTGAACGCGCCGCGCTGCTCGGTGGCACCCTGAAGGCCGAGCCCGCCCGCGACGGCGGCTGGACCGTGGAACTGGAGCTGCCCCGATGATCACCCTGGTGGTCGCCGACGATCAGGCGACCGTCCGCGAGGCACTCGCGGTGATGCTCGACCTCGCTCCGGACGTGAGCGTCGTGGCCACCGCGACCAACGGCGTGGAAGCCGTCGAGGCCGCCGCGCAGCACCAGCCGGACGTCCTGCTGATGGACCTCAACATGCCGGTCATGGGCGGCGTTGAGGCCACCGGCCGGATCCACGCCCTGGGCTCGGCCACAACGGTTCTCGTCCTGACGACCTTCGACGACGACTCGTCGATCCTGGCCGCGCTCCAGGCGGGGGCGAGCGGATACCTGACCAAGGAGACGGATCGCGAGACGATCCTTCAGGCGGTGCGCGCCGCTGCTCAGGGGCAGGCCGTGCTTTCTCCCGAGGTTCAGCGAAGGTTGCTCGCCCTCGCTTCGCGGACGGTGTCGCAACCGGATTCGACGGCCTTCGGGCTGACTGGCCGTGAGCGGGAGATCCTGGGCTTGATCGGGGATGGGATGCGGAACCCGGAGATCGCTTCCCGGTTGGTGATCAGCGAGGCCACGGTGAAGACGCACATCAACAACCTGTTCGCCAAGGCCGGCTTTCACTCTCGCGCTGATGCTGTTCGATACGCACTCCGGCGCCAGCCCGATTCGGGGTGACGTGGTTGCGTTCCACTCCCGGCGTGGTGAATCGGCGCTCCAGCACATGTCCCGGTGAACGGGACAGCGACATCGGGATCGGGGCGCGGGGATCCATACTCGGAAGATCATCGGTGAAGCACCGCGGGTGCTGTGGACTTCCAGGAGATCGCCGTGGGCGAGGCGCACAACGTCGTGTTGGAACCAGGGGACGGGGAGAACGTCGGGGCGATCGGGTTGGGCATCCTGGTGAAGCTCACCGGCGTCGACACCAACGGCGCCTACTCGCTGTTCGAGTACGTCGTCCCGCCGGGCCTTGGTGGACCGCCGACCCATGTCCACAGCCGCGAGGACGAGCTGTTCACGTGCGTGGCGGGCAAGGTCGTCGTGGAACTCGCGGGCGTGAAGCACGTACTGGGAACGGGATCGGTGCTGCTGATGCCGCGCGGTGTGCCGCACATGTTCTACAACCCGTTCGACGAGGAGACCAGGGTCGTCGCCGTCGTGTCCCCGCCCGGTCTGGAGAACTACTACCGCGACCTGAGCCAACTGCCGCCCGGACCACGGGACATGGCCAAGGTCGCCGACGTCATGACCCGGCACGGCCTGTCGCTGGCACCGCGGGAAGAGGCCTGAACCGTGGACACGACCACAACGACCGATGCCGAACAGATGGTGCGCACGATGTGCGCCGCGGCCGACGCCGATGACGCGGAGACCTTTGCGTCCTTCTTCAGCGACACGGCGTACTTCCGCTTCGGCAACGCCGAACCGTTGACCGGCAGGGCCGCGATCGCGGAGGCGACCGCGGCGACGGTGTCCGCCACCCTCCCGATCCGGCACCAGGTCGATCAGGTCGCACAGGTGGGCTCGCAGCTGTTCTGCCGGTTCACCATCCAGGCCACCAAACCGGACGGCGAGGTGCTGAACCTCCCCTGCGTCACCGTGATCGGCATGGAGGGCGAGAAGATCGTCGACTACCGGGTGCACATGGACATCTCCCCCGCGCTGCTCGATGGGCCGCCCGCGGGTCCGTAGCGCGTTTCCACCACATCGGGATCGTCGCGGTCTACCAACGCCCTGCGATCCTGCTACGCATCGGCCCGGCGGCGTGCCGCGCGGTCGGGCCGTGACGAGGAAGTCGCCTGCTCGGATCCTGGCACGTTCGAGGGGCGTGCCGAGGTCTGGAGTTGATCGCGGTCGCGGGATCCGCCGTGCCCGCTACGCGGTCGCCCCGGCCTTGCGCGCCCGGTAGGCCGCCGCCTTCACGCGGTTGCCGCACTCCTCCATGCCGCACCACTGCCGGTTCCCGCCGCGCGACCGGTCGAGGAACAACCGTGTGCACTCCGGGCCCACGCACTCCTTGATCGGGGCGTTCGCCAGGTCGCCCAACAGGTCCACTGCGGACCGGGCGATGTCCGCCGCGATGGCCTCCACGCCCCCGGCTCGCGCGACGCCGGAGGCGGTCAGCGACATCCTGGCGGGCGTGCTGCCGGTTTCCCGGTTCACCACGCGCAGGTCGTCCTCCGCCCACGGCTCGTCGGCCATGCCCTGGCCGACGAGCCGGTACACCGCCTCACGCAGGACGAGCAGCCTGCGCAGGCCGGTCGCGTCGACCGGCGGCGCCTCGGTCAGCACGCCCGCCTCCACAGCCCAGCACGCGAGGTCACCGGGGGTGGCCAGCAGCTCCTCGGCGGCTCCGCGGCGCCACTTCCGGGTGCCGACGAAGTCGAGCGCGAGGTCACCACTGACGAAGACGAAGCTCACGTCACCATCTTGACAGGTGACGGAACGGGCGTCCACCCTATCGTCGTCACCCTCTCAGCCGGTGACGCCGACTTCGGCGGGAGCCAGAAATGATCACCGACGACGACTACCTGTACTTCGCCCACCGCGCGCTCGACGGCATGGTCGACATCGTCGACGAGCTCGGCGACGACCTGGCCAACACCAGACCTCCGCTGCGGGGAGCCAACTCCCCGTACGCGCTGCTCACCCATTGCCTCGGGGTCGTGTCCTACTGGGCGGGAGCGCTGGTGGCGGGACGGGAGGTCGCGCGCGACCGGGAGGCGGAGTTCACCAGCGCCGGGCCGGTCGGTCCACTGCTCGCCGAGGCCGCGGCCGTGCGCGCCCAGCTCGTCGACGACGTCCGGGCGGCGGACGCGGCGAGCCCACTCCGGACGACGCCCCCACCCGACTACCTCGGGCCCGACCGGCACCTGACGCAGGGCGCCGCGCTGTTGCACGTGTACGAGGAACTGGCCCAGCACCACGGCCAGATGGAGGTCCTGCGCGACGCGCTGCTGACCGGGAGGCACGGGTGAACCCGTTCGAGTCGATCGACGTCGACCGGCTGCGGTCCGGCCACGGTGTCAAGTGGGGAGCACTGGCCCCGGACGTGCTGGGCGCCTGGGTGGCCGACATGGACTTCGGCACCGCGCCCGCCGTGCGCGCGGCGATCACCGAGGTGGTCGAGCGCCAGGACTTCGGCTACCCGTTCTGGCCCGGCGAGGACCCCGTGGTGGCGGCGTTCGAGGAGCGCATGGCCACCCGGCACGGCTGGCGGCCCGAACCGGATCGCACCCGCGTGTTCACCGACCTCATCCAGGTGCTCCAGGTCGTGATCGAGCACGCCACCGAGCCCGACGACGGCGTCGCGGTCCACGTGCCGACCTACCCGCCGTTCCTGGCGAGCATCAGCCGCTCCGGGCGCCGCGTCGTCCCGCTCCCGGTCGAGTGGACCGAGACCGGCTGGACCTTCCCGATCGACGGGCTCGCCGAACGGCTGGCGGGCTGCCGTCTGCTGGTGCTGGTCAACCCGCACAACCCGACCGGCCGAGTCTTCACCCGCGCGGAACTGGCCCCGCTCGCCGCCGTGGCCGACCGGCTGGACCTGGTCGTGCTGGCCGACGAGATCCACGCCGACCTCGTCCACGAGCCGCACCGGCACGTCCCGTTCGCCACCCTGGCACCGCACCGCACGATCACCGCGACCTCGGCGACCAAGGCGTTCAACATCGCGGGTCTGCGGTGCGCCGTCGCGCACGTCGGCCCGGGCCGCGTGCGCGACGCGCTGGCGAAGGCGCCGCTCGACTACTTCGGCACGCCGAGCACCCTGAGCCGCGTGGCGACGGTGGCCGCGTGGCGGGAGTCCGATCCGTGGCTGGCCGAGTTGATGACCACGTTGCGGGGCAACAGGTCCATCGTGGACGAATGGGCGAAGGGGTTGCCGTGGGACCTGCGCCACCACGCCCCGGACGCCACCTACCTGAGCTGGTTCGACCTCGCGGCGACCCCTTTCGGTGAACCGACACCCCGCCGGTTCGAACGGGAGGTCGGCGTGAAGCTCAGCGAGGGCGCCGAGTTCGCGGACGGCACCCCGACCGACACCTCGACGTTCGCCCGCCTCAACTTCGCCACCAGCCCGTCGAACCTGGTCGCCGTCCTGGACCGCCTCAGCACCGGGCTCGCCGATCGGTGAGGCGGACTGGCTCGGGTTCCGCGTCGCGGCCGCCAGTTCGTTCAGCACCTCGCTACCGCACGTCCCGGATGAGCATCACGCACACCGCGCTGAGCGAGACCAGCACGATTCCCAGCGGGAACAGGACGGCGTAGGAACCGACGGCGCCGATCAGCGCGCCGGCGACGCCGACCCCCAGCGTCTGCGAGAGCGTGGTGGTCATGTTGATGATGCCGAGGTCCTTGCCGGCGTCGTCGTGGGACGGCAGCACCTTCGTGATCAGGACGTAGTCCACCGCTCCGAAGGACGCGAAGCCCAGTCCGGTCAGGAAGCTGTAGGCGAGCAGGCCGACGAACGTCGGGAACGCCAGGGGCAGCACGAAGGCGACGACCATGATGGCCGAACTGAGGTAGATCAGCGGGCGCGTGGCGCCCAGCCGGTCGGTCAGCCACCCCGCCAGCGGTGTTCCGATGAGGGAGCCGACCAGGCTGGCGAGGCTGACCGCGGGCATGCGCGCCACCGCTGACTCACCGAGGCCGAGGTAGTCCTGGAGGACGTAGAGCAGGTACACGGTGGTGGGGAAGAACCCGGTCATGAACAGGAACCTGCCCAGGAACACCAGGCCGAAGGCGGGGTGCTTGACCGGGTTGACCCAGAACGTCTTCAGCAGGGGCACGAGGCGGAAAGCCGGCGTGGGCGCGCCGATGTTCGAGCGGCGGTTCACCACCACGAAGACGGCGACGGCGATGACCAGCAGGACGCTGACCACGAGGTAGCCGACGGCGAGCCGCTTGGCGAAAGCCGCGCCGACCGCCGAGCCGAGCAGCATGCCCGCGAGGTGGCTGAGGCCCAGGCCCGCGGAGAAGATCCCCCGGCGGGCCAGGGGGACTCGTTCCGGGATGTGCACGAGCAGCGGGGTGAAGATGAAGTTCGTGCTCGCCTGGACGAGCGTCCAGTAGACCATCAGCTCGGTGGTGCTGGACGCGCGGCCGATCAGCACCGCGAGCACGAGCGTCACGACGGCGCCGGCGAGCATCCAGGGTCCGCGTCCGCCGATCCGGGTGCGGGTGCGGTCGCTCAGCGCGCCCGCGAGCGGTGCGGAGACCAGGGCGCCGATCGCGCCGACGGCCAAGACCTTGGCGAGCCCGCCCGCGGCGCCATCGGGGTCGAGCTGCTTCACCTGCAAGGCCAGGAACACCGAGGACAGCGCTGACCAGAACAGGAACAGCACGACCGCGCTGAGGACGAGCGTGGAGAGCAGCGGGAGCAGGCGGTGTTCCCGCAGACCGGGAAGACCTCTCCTGCCGTGCGAATCGTTGGTGGTGGCTTCGGGTCCATGCGACGCAACGGACATCGGTACTCCTTCGTACGACGGTCCGGTGGGTGGAGGGAGGGGTCGGTTCAGGCCATCGCGGCTTCGAGGGCGGCGGCAGCGGCGACGGCACCGCGGACCGACATGGCGACGCTGGTGAGCGTGGGGTTGCAACTCAGGTCGGCCGGGATCACGCCGTTGCACGCGACGTGGAGGTTGTCGTACCCCCACACCCGTGAACCGCTGTCGCAGACCGAGGTCCCGTCGTCCGCGGCGCCCATCCGAACGGTGCCGAGGTAGTGCAGCGACATGCCGTCGGGTTGCCTCACGGGCGTCACGTCCGAGGCGCCGAGCGCGTCGGCGGCGCGGACCACGTTGGCCGTGGCGAGGTCGGCCAGGGCGCGGTCGCGCTCGGTCAACGAGTAGTCGAACTCGATGGCGGGCATCCCGTACCGGTCGATCTTGTCGGCGCGGAAGCGCACCCGGTCCTCGAACCGCGCTTCCTTGGGCAGCATATAGCCGAACATCGTCACCCCCAGCGGCCGTGGCCTGCCTTCGTGCTGGACGGCGGCTTGGCCGAACTGGCTGTGCAGCGGATGGGTGACGGGGTTGAACGGGATGGTGCCCAGGCCGTTGGACGCGGTTCCGGTCGTGTTGTTCAGGCTGCGGCCGGGCCCGAAGATCTCGGAGACGTCCTCGGGCGCGTCCAGGTACTCGGGTGTGAACGCGCCGGCGATCACGAGGTGGTCTCCGAGGTAGCGGCCCAGGGCGGGTGGGCGGATGCCGGAGTTCCACAGCAGCTGCGGTGTGCGCAGCGAGTCCGCGGCGACGACCACGACCGAGGCGGCCACCGTCGTCGTGGATCCGTCCACAAGGGACCGCAGGGTCGCGGCGCGGATGCGGCCGTTGTCCTCGTGCAGTGCGGTGCAGAGGGTTTCGGCGGCGATCGTGAACGTCTCGCGGGGTTCGGTGGCGAGCGTGCCGAGGATGGTGTCGCTGCCCGACCAGAGCACGGTGCCGTCCGGCGCGCTCCGCCGGGCGACGGGCATGTTGCCCGAGCGGCGGTCGGCGGGGAGGGACGCGTCGAACGCGGCCGAGACCCTGCGGAGGCATTCCGTCCAGTGCGCGGCGTCGGTCAGGGGCCGGTCGTTCGAACCGAGCAGGCGGCGGCCCCTCCCGAGGAGTTCGGCCCACTCCCCTGGCGGGACGAACCGCGGCAGTTCCGACGGGTGCGGGTTCGGTGTGGCGCAGGCCCAGTGACGGCCCATTCCCCCGACGTTGGAGGAGATCGCGGCGGCCGGGAGCGTGCCGGCGTCGTTGCGCGCCGCCGCGTCGCGGTCGACGAAGAACGTGCCCACCGCGGGGACCGCGCCCGCGCGTTCCTGGCGCAGGTGTGTGCCGACCTCGGCGGAGTGGGTCGAGTCGCCGCCTTCGGAACCCCGGACGGTGCGGCGGAGCTCGTCCGGGTCGGTGATGTTGCGGGTGTGCAGGCCGGGGACGGTGGTGAGGCGCGGCCCGGCCTCGACCATCAGGATGCGGGCGCGGGGGTGGTGTTCGCTCAGGACGCGGGCGTAGGTGGCCCCGTTCGGCCCGGATCCGACGATCAGCACGTCGACTCGCGCGGGGATCGGCAGATCGGTGCGTGGTCCCGCGAAGACGGGGCCGGTGTCCGCTGTCGTGTTCATCGGCCGTGCTTCTCCAGGAGGGCGAACAGCGTCCGCGCCGTCTTCTCGGACGGCACGTCCTTGATGAACCAGCCTTCGTACTCCCCCGCCACCGAGCCCTCGAACCCGTGGTCGGCGAGCATGCCCAGCAGTTCCTCGTACGGCGTGTTGGGCTCGTCGCCGTTCTCGTCGAACATGTGCGCCTTGGCGTGGCAGTGCACCGTGTACTTGAGCAGCGGCTCGAACGTGGACAGCTCGTTGGGCCGGATCTGGCCCGGTGCGTTCGGGCCCTGCCAGCAGGAGAAGTCCGGGACGAGCCGGAACCACGGCGAGTCGACGGCTTCCAACGCCTCCTGGTAGTACTCGGGAGGGTGTGGGGCGTGCAGTTCGACGCCCCAGATGACGCCGTACTTCTCCAACGTCGGCAGGACGCTGTCGACGTAGTCGACCAGGACGCCGACCGGGCTGGCGTTGAACGCCGGCCGCATGATCTTCGCGCCCAGGTAGCTCGTCATGGCGATCATCCGCTTCGCGTGGTGCACCATCTCGTCCTGCGTCTGCGGGCGGTCGCTGCGGACGTTCCTGCCGAAGTAGCAGCTGAAGCAGAAGATCTCCATGCCGAGCGACGCGACCAGTTCGCGAATGGCGGTCAGGTCGTCCAGGCTGGGGTTCGGCCACCCCGGGATGTGTTGTTCGGCGATGATCTCGACGCCGTCGCAGCCGATCTCCGCGGCCGCGCGAATGGCGTCGTAGATGTCCATGCGGCCCGAGTGGACGTCCGCGCCGAACGAGTACAGGCTGAGTCCCAGTTTCATTTCTCGAACTCCATTTCGACGGTCAACCGGTATGGCAGGGTGTCGTCGGGAAAGCCGTAGCTGAACGTCGTGCGCATGTCGATGTCGACGTGCACGACGTTCTTGTCGGCGAGAACTCCGCCCAGGGCGGGGTCGGTCAGGAGTACTTCCGCCACCTCGCCCATGCCCCACCAGAGTTCGTGCATGGTCTTGGCGTGGGCGATGGGGATCGTCTGGCCGCGCAGCGAGAGCAGGGTGTTCTCCGCCGGCACGGCATGACCGTTCACCTCGATCTCCATCGAGGACACGGTGGACAGGTGCGTGCCGGTGTACCAGGGGTTTCGGATGAGCATTCGCCAGCCGGAATCCGCGGTCTCGATCCGGTCCGAGGCGAGCAGGTCGCGCTGGCCGAGTCCGGAGAAGACGCGAATCCCCTGCTTGGCCCGGTCGGCCTGGTCCCTGTTGGTCTGCGGCGCGTGGTTCGGCGTCTCGATGGGCATCTACCTGGCCTCCAGCAACTGTACCAACTGGTTGGTCTAGTGAGTTCGAAAGCTAGCACCGGCCCTTTTCGGTGTCAACGGGATGTTTGACGCGAAGGCGGGCCCGGTCGGTTTGACAAGCGTTCAAATCGGGCAATACGATCGGCGTGGGTTTTCTCGAAAATCGATCTGGAGGGCAGTCTTGACCGGCGCCGCCGAATTGGGTGAAAGAGGAAAGCG
>DATMCA010000668.1:0-11667 GCA_035559015.1 Umezawaea sp.
CGTGCGGGCGAGCATGAACGACGTCACGCCACTGAACAGGTGCGCGCACGCGATCCCGACCAGCACCAGCCGCAACGGCTGGACGCGGCCTTGCTGCTGCGCCATCGCGAGCACCACGACGATCGCGATCGTCGAGCCCGCGAAGGCGGCCAGCGGAACCGTGACCAGGCCGAGCGCCGTCGTGCCCGAGGTCAGCACGACGACCGCGCCCACCGACGCGCCGGAGGACAGCCCCAGCAGGTGCGGGTCGGCGACCGGGTTGCGCACCACCGACTGCACGACCGCACCCGCCACCGCCAACCCCGCGCCGACCACGGCGCCGAGCAGGACCCGCGGCAACCGCAACCGCCACACGATCAGGTCGGTGGCGGGATGGCCGACGCCACCGGTCAACCGTTCGAACAGGACCCCCGCCACCTCGTCGACCGGCACGCTCACCGGCCCGATGCCCACGGCGACCACAATGGACACGACGACGGCGAGGACGAGGACTAGGCCCGCCCTCACGGGTGCAGCTCCCGCGCGAGCTGTTCGAGACCGTCGAGGTTCAACGCCGACGGGAAACCCACCGCGAACTGGGAACTGGTGACGATCCGGCCGTCACGGGCTCCGCTCGTCGTCGCCAGCAGGGGGTTGGACCGGATCTGGTCGACCAGGGCCTGTCCCTTCACCTTGGCGAAGCTGAAGTCGGTCACGACCCAGATCACCTGCGGGTCGAGTTCCGCGATCTTCTCCGGCGACACGTCGGCGTGCATCCCGTCCACCTCGGCGAACACGTTGGTCCCCCCGGCGAGCTGGATCAGCGCGTTCACGGGCGTCGAACCGCCCAGCGCCTTCACCGGTTGGCCGGCCACCGGGTTGTCCGCCAACGCCATGACGCGCGGTCGTTCGCCGGACGAGGTCTTCCGCGTCACGGCGGCCTCGCGGTCCTTCAGCTCGGTGATCAGGGCGGCGGCCCGGTCCTCGACGCGGAAGACCTCGCCGATCCGGTGGAGGTAGTCGTAGGTGACCGACAGGTCGGTCATGGGCTTGGTGCGGTCCGCGACGCAGCCCGCGATCCCGGCGGCCCCCATGGTGGCGAGGTCGGCGTCCTTCGGACCGGTGCCGAACGTCGCGAAGCTGGTCAGGACGACGTCGGGGCGCAGCGCCGCAACGCTTTCCGTGCCCGGCACCTGGTCGCTGATCACCGGGACCTCGGCCAGCTGGGCGCGGTACGGCTCCTTCTCGGCCCGCATCGGTCCGGTGAAGCCGGTGCCGACGATCCGGTCGGTCAGCCCGAGCCGTGCCATCGCCTGAGCGGCCCAGCCGTCCAGCGTCACCGCCCGCTCCGGCACCTCGGTGAACGTGATGTCCTTGCCCTGGCAGTCCTTGACCGTGACGACCCCCTGGCCCTGCCCGGCCGGTCGAGCGGGTGCGGCGGAGCAGCCCACGGTCAACAACACCAGAAACGCGGCCAATCCGTACGACGGTCTCACTTGACGCTCCTTCGGGTGGACTGCACGCCCACAGGTCGGAGCCGCCACCGGATTGGTTCCCGCGGTCCGCGGGCGCTTCACCGCTCGGACGGGGCCACGTCGCCAGGTGGCGTGCCGTCCGGTCCGGTTCGTGCGGCGCGGCCCGCGCGGCGGGACAGGTCGGCGAACGCCGCGCGCAGTTCCGGCGGGCTGATCACCTCGATCTCGGTGTCGAAGCGGGCCAGCGCGGCGGCGAGGGCGGCCCAGGACCAGGAGCCCGCGGTCAGCCTGGTCCGGCCGGTGTCGAGCTGTTCGACGACGCCGTCGCCCGCGAACGGAGCCACGTCCGCCGCGGGCAGGTCCAGGACCACCTCGCCGCGGCACGGCCAGGCGTCCGTGCTCTCGGACCCCTTGAACCGGGCCGACAGGAAGGCGGCCACGTCACCGCCCGGTACCTCGCGGGGCGGGAACCGCGGTCCGTTCGGGACCCGCGGGGTCATCCGGTCGGCGCGGTAGGTCCGCCAGGCCTCGCGGTCGGGATCCCAGCCGACCAGGTACCAGCGCGCGTTCCGGACCACGAGGTGGTGCGGCTGCACCCGGCGGGGCGGACGCGGTTCGGAGTCGTCGGGACGGCCCGGCGAACGGTAGTCGAACCGCAGCTCCTCCCCGGCGCGGACGGCGGCGCTCAGCGTGAGCAGGACGTCGGTGTCGACCTGGGGATCGGCGGCGCGCCCGGCCGCGCTGACCTCCAGGGCGTCGACGCGCTGCCGCAACCTCGTCGGCAGGACCTGGCGCACGGTGGCCAGCGCCCGCGCGGCCGCCTCCTCGATGCCCGCGCCCGTTCCGACGGCGATCCGCAGCGCCACCGCGAGCGCGACGGCCTGGTCCTCGTCGAACAGCAGCGGCGGCACCTGGCTGCCCGCTTCGAGCCGGTACCCGCCATCGGGTCCCTTGACGGCCTGGACGGGGTAGCCGAGTTCGCGCAGCCGGTCGACGTCCCGGCGCACCGTCCGGTCGCTGACGCCCAGCCGTTCGGCGAGCAACCCTCCCGGCCAGTCGCGACGGGCCTGGAGCAGCGACAGCAGCGACAGCAGCCTGCTGGAGGTCGTCGTCGACGAGGCGAGTGGCATGACCACAGACTGCCACGAGTAGCGGACGTTCCCTGACCGGTACCGGTGACATCGTGGTCCTTGTCGCCGGAAGTCCCCGGCGACGAGGACCACTCGCGGAGGACCGGAACACCATGTCGCTCAACGCTGTCGCCCACCTGAACTTCCACGGCCAGGCCAGGGAAGCCCTCGAGTTCTACCGGTCGGTGTTCGGCGGGCAGCTCACGATCGCCACCTACGCCGACTTCGGGATGCCCACCGAGGTCCCCGGCGCCAACAACGTCGTGTTCGGCCAGGTCGTGGCCGACAACGGCTTCCGGGTGATGGCCTACGACGTGCCCGGCGGCGACACCCCCGCCGGGCCGAGCACGCCCACCACCCGCCGCGAGAACGGCACCACGATCACCGCGGAGCCGTTCTTCCTTTCCGTTCGCGGCGAAAGCGTCGACGAGGTCACCCCGCTGTGGGAGGGCCTCGCCGACGGCGCCACCGTGATCGAACCGTTCGGCCCCGCCAGGTGGGCCCCCGCCTTCGGGATGCTGGCCGACCGCTTCGGCGTCACCTGGATCGTCGACGTCGCGACCGAGTACACCCCGGCCTGACGTCCCCGCACGTCGTGGTCGGGAGCGCCGCTCCCGACCACGACGTGCTCACGCGCTCCTGCCGTTCGCCGACGGCCGCGCGCACTCCTGTTCTGCGGCACCGGATTGAGGCCAACCCCTCTGCACGTCCGGTGCCGCGACCCGGTCACACGGTCCCCAGCAGCAGGCCGTTCTCGCCGTAGAACAGCAACCGGCCGGGTGCGGGGCTGGTGTGCAGGGTGGTGCCGATCGCGGGTTCCTCCTGTTCCGGCACGGTCAGGCCGACGAGCGTGCCGTCCGCGCACTCCACCGTCACCAAGGAGGTCACGCCGAGGTTCTCCACGATCGACACGCGGCCCGCGATGCCGTCGTCGGCGACGGCGAGGTACTCCGGCCGCACGCCCACCACGACGGGTGTGCCGTCGACGAGGTCGAGTGGCAGCGGTAGCCGTGTGCCGACGCACTCGACGTGGTCGCCACGAACGGTCCCGTCCAGCAGGTTCATCGGCGTCGAGCCGATGAAGTTCGCGACGAACGTGTCGGCGGGCCGCTGGAAGACCTCGCGCGGGGTGCCCAACTGGCGGACGCGGCCCGAGTCCATGACCGCTACGCGGTCGGCCAGCGCCAGCGCCTCGGCCTGGTCGTGCGTCACGAAGACCGTGGTGAGCGCCAGTTCCCGTTGCAGGCGCTTGAGGAACGTCCGCGCCTCCAGCCGCAGGCGGGCGTCCAGGTTGGACAGCGGCTCGTCGAGCAGGAGCACGTCGGCCTCCATCGCGACCGCCCTGGCGAGCGCGGTGCGCTGCTGCTGGCCGCCGGACAGCTGCCCCGGCCTGCGGTCCAGCAGTTCCGAGAGGCTCAGGCCCGCGGCCGTCCGCTCGGCGACCTCGCGCTGCCTGGCCTTGGGAGCACGGCGGACCCGCAGCGGGTACGCGATGTTCTCCGCCACGGTCATGTGCGGGAACAGCGCGTAGTCCTGGAACACCATCGCGACCGCGCGGGCACCGGGCTGCTCGCGCGTCACGTCGCGCGAGCCGATCAGGATCTTCCCGTCGGACGCCTGCTCCAGGCCCGCGATGGTCCGCAGCAACGTCGTCTTGCCGCACCCGGACGGCCCCAGCAGGGCGAACAGCTCGCCGTCGACGACGCTCAGGTCCAACTCGTCCACCGCGCGAACCCCGTTGGGGTACACCGTGGACACGCCGGCGATCTCGACACCCGCCATCAGCTCTTGATCCCTCCGTGGAACCTGAACCCGTAGCGCTTGCTGACGAACAGGTACAGCACGACCACCGGGATCGAGTAGAGCAGCGAGAACACCGGGATCACGGTCAGGTTGGCGCTGCCGCCCTCGTCGTGCAGCGTGCGCAGCAGCACGGCCGCCGGCTGCTTGCCGACGTCGCGCAGCAGCAGGAACGGCAGCAGGAAGTTGCCCCACGCGTTGACGAACGACCACACCACGATCGTCGCGACACCCGGTCGCGCGACCGGCAGGACGACGTGGCCCAACACCTGCCGGGGCGAGGCGCCGAAGACCCGCGCGGACTCCTCGTAGGAGCGCGGCACGGAGTCCATGAAGTCCTTGAGGATGAAGATCGCCGCGGGCAGCATGCCACCCGCGATCACCAGCGCGGTGCCGAACCGCGAGTCGATCAGCCCGAGCTGGAGCACCATCACGAAGATCGGGACCATCGCGGCGGTGCCGGTCACGACGCTGGACAGCAACAGCAGCAGGTACAGCAGCGCGTCCCGGCCCGGGATCCGCACCCGTGAGAGCGAGTACGCGGCCAGCGCGGCGAAGACCGTCGTCACGGCTGTCGCGACGGCGCACAGCAGCAGCGAGTTGACCAGCGACGTCACGGCGTTCGGATGCCGGAAGGTGGTCACCACGTTGGCGAACGTCCAGTCCGGCCAGCGCACCCCCAGTCCCGGCTTCGCGTCGAACGGCGCCGAGGCCAGCCACAGCATCGGCACCGCGAAGAAGGCGAGCACGACGGCGACCAGGACGTAGAAGCCGATCCGCTTCACCACCCACGCGGGACTCACGACCGCCTCCGCAGCAACCTGAGGTACACCAGGGCGATCAGCAGGTTCCCCGCCAGCAGCAGCAACGACATGGCGGACGCGTACCCGAGCTGCCCGCCCTCCAGCGCCTGCCGGTAGATCAGCACCGGCAGCACCTCCGACTCGTGGTTCGGGCCGCCGGCGGTGAGCAGGAACGGCGTGAAGTCGTTGGCGGTCCACAGGCTGATGAGCAGCGTGTTGGTCAGCACGTGCCCGCGGATGTGCGGGAACACCACGTCGCGCACCGCCTGCCACCCGCTGGCGCCGACCAGGCGCGCGGTCTCCAGCTGCGACGGCGGCACGGCGGCCAGCGCGGAGGTGTAGAGCAGCATGGAGAACGCGGTGCCGCGCCACACGTTGAACACGATCAGGCTCGCCATCGGGTACTGGACGAGCCACGCGGTCGTCGGGTCGTCCAGCAGCAGTCCGAGCGTGCCACCGTCCCGGCTGAGCACCGCGAACCACAGGTACGCGACGACCGGGCCGGGCAGGATCCACGCCAGCAGCACCAGCCCCTCGGTGGTGCGCCGCAGCCACGGCCGCACCCGGCTCAGCAGCCACGCCAGCGCGAAGCCGAGGACGTTCTGGCCGATCACCGCCGACCCCAGCACGAACAACGCCGTGAGCCACAACGAGTTCGTGAACAGCGCGTCGTCCAGCGCCGCGGCGAAGTTGTCCAGCCCGACGACTTTCGGCGCGGCGGCAGCGGGTCCGGTGAGCTGGTAGTCCGTGATCCCGATGTACAGGGTCCACAGGGCGGGGAAGACCAGGAACACGCCGATCAGCAGCAGCGCGGGCGCGACGAACCCGATCGCCCGTGCGACGCCGAGCCCCGCGACGTCGCCGCCGCGGTGCCGCACCGGGGCGTCAACCGACGGCAACGGATCCCTCGCCGACGGCCTTGACCACCGCGTCCTGGTAGGACTTCGCCGCGTCCTCGGGGCTCTTGCCCGCGACGACGTCGGCGGTCGCCTGCTGGAGCGCGGCCGACACCTTGGGGTAGTCCGCGAGCCCCGGCCGGTACCGCGTGATCGGCAGCACCTTCGCGGCGATGAAGCTCAGCATCGGGTCGCCCGCGAGCACCTCGTCGTTCACGTCCGTGCGCTGGGTGATCTGCGCGGTGCCCGCCAGCGACGCCTTCACCGCCTCCTGGGAGTTCAGGAACCGCATGAACTCCCAGGCCTGCTCGGGGTACTTGGAGTTGGGGTTGATCACGCGCACGCCGCCGCCGGACATGCTGACGAAGTCCTGCCCGCCGACGCCCGCACCCGGTTGGCGCGCGGGCATCAGCGCCCAGCCCACGGCCGTGTCGCGGTCGGCCATCTTGGCCACGCCGTTCTTCGGCTCCACCACCGAACGCCAGAAGTAGTCGCCCTCCAGCAGGATGCCGATCTTGTTCTCGGCGAACAGCTGGAACGACCGGTCGCGCCCGTTCGCCTCCTGCTGCAACACCGGATCGCCGAGCCCGTCGCGGTAGATCCGCTGGTACAGCCCGAGCACGTCCTTCACGCCCGATGTCGCACCCTGCCACCTGCCGTTGTCGTAGACGGGTTTGCCGGTGCCGACCAACGCGGGCAGCACGCCCTGCATCGTGGTCGCCTCGCCCATCGCGCTGCCCGCGTTGAGCTGGATCGGCGTGACGCCGGGGAGCTTCTTCAACGCCGTAGCGGCCGACAGCAGCTCGTCCCAGCCGCGAGGCTGCCAATTGGCGGGCAGCCCGGCCGACGCGAACAGCTTCTTGTTGTAGAACAGCACTCGGCCGTCGGTGCCCATCGGCACGCCGTACCGCTTGCCCTCGAACTCGCCGAGGCCCCGCACCGCGCCGGGGATCTGCCGCCAGCCGTCCCACGCGTCGACGTCCGACCTGCCCACCAGGTCGTCGAGCGGCTTGACCTGGCCCGCCTGCACGAACTCACCCAGCCAGATGCCGTCGAGTTCGACGACGTCACCTCCGCCGCCGGTCTTGAAGTCCAGCGCGACCTTGGTCTTGAACGCCTCGTCGGCCGTGCCGCTCTGCTCGAACCGGACCGTCGCGTTGACGCCCTTGGCCTTCTGCTCCTCGGTGAACCGCGGGATCACCCAGTTCGTGATCCAGTCAGCGCCCCGCGCGTTCTTCCCACCCGACACCGCGTTCGCGACGATCGTCAGCGTCACGTCCTTGGCATCGGCGTTGCGCGCCGGGTCCTCGTTCCTCGTCTGCCCAAGACAACCAGCCGATAAGCCGGCCACCGCCAACACCACGAACGCCGTTGTCCGCCGCATCTCGTGATCCCCCGCCCACAGGTCTCATCGGTACGTCAGGTTCCAACATGGCACCCGAACCGCGCAGCCGCAGCGCCCTAATGGGCGATTCGACCTCGCTGATCGGGGCGGGTTCGACGCCGTGGAGGCGGCTGGATCCGTCGGACACGCCGCCCGAACCGAAACCCGGCATCGCCAACCGAAATCCGAAACCACCGCTTCGGGTATCGGGAAACCCGGCACAGTCCGTGCGGAAGTCGTTCGCCGATGATTCGCCAGTACCCTGGTCGCCACCTGTCGGTGGGAAAATGGGGCGGCATTGACGGAGACGGATGTGACCAGGGCTCGGATAGTCGAATTCTGGCGCGCGGTCGAGATGTTCAGTCCGCAAAAAGCGGAAAAGGTAGACCGGGAGCGGATGGTCTACGCGGTACGGTCGGGAGAGCCGCTGCCGTGGGAATCCGGCCATGAACTGGCCAGTCGCCGGCTGCACGCGAAACAGACCTGGCGCCATGTCGTCTACCTGGGGATCTATTCGTTGGACAGCGTGTTCGACGTGCTGTCGCGGGTGTACGCCACCGACGAGGAGAGCTACGACGAACGTCCGGCGGGCGAAAGCGCGGTCGCCGCGTTCGCGGTCGACGAGGACGGTTGCGCCGTGCTCGACTCGGAAGTGCTCTCCAGTTGCGCGTGGGCGACCGGCCAGGTGGTCCGGCACGGGCGCGACCCCGTCGACTGGCTGTCCGGGTTCGACAAGGCCGTCGACGCGTTCTCCGAGGAGTGGCGGGACGTCGTCACGGTCGAGGACGTCGGACCGGGTGAGGACACCCCCGCCGTCAAGCGTCCGACACCGTTGCCCCTGGACCACGACCACCTCCTCGCCTGCTTCAAGGCCGCCGTTGCCGCCACGGGCACCGAAGCCGCCCTGCGGCCGGGTGAGATCCGGATCAGCAGCCAGGTGGTGGCCCGGCGCACGGCGGCCTCGGGTAGCCACGACTTCCTGAACAGCTTCATCGTCGACGACCTGGGGACGGTGGCCGAGCGGCTCGCGGGCGGCGACTTCGGCGCGGCGTTGAGGGACTACCTGTCACGGGAGGGAGCGGTCGCCACGTCACACCGCGTCGACGTCCGTGACGACGTCCACGCCGTGCTGGCGGCGACGGCGCCCGGCGCCGTGCCCGCGGGCCGCTGGCCCAGCCACCCCGAACACCCGTTGGCCCTGAACCAGCAATTGGCCGCCAGCACCGCGGTGGCCATGCCCGAGCACGGCGTGCTGGGTGTCAACGGGCCGCCCGGCACCGGCAAGACGACGATGCTGCGCGACCTGGTCGCGGCGCTGGTCGTCGAGCGAGCCCGGCGGTTGTCGACGCTCGTCGACCCGCGGAAGGCGTTCACCGGCACGGAACTGCGGTGGAAGAGCGGTCAGTACACGCGGGTCGTCAAGCAGTGGCGCCCGGACCTCGTGGGGTTCGAAGTGGTGGTCGCGTCGTCCAACAACGGCGCCGTGCAGAACGTGACCGACGAGATCCCCGCCGCGGACGCGATCGACGAGTCCTGGCGGGAGCGCGCCGCCACCGTCGACTACTTCGCTGAGATCGCGGGCAAGTTGCTCGACGCCGACGCCGAACCCGAAGCGGAGACCGGTTCCGACGGCACCCCGGTCGGCCCGGCGTGGGCACTGGTGGCGGCGCGGTTGGGCAACAAGGCCAACCGCGGCCGGTTCGTCAACGCTTTCTGGTACGAGACCAGGAAGGACGACGATCCGAGGTCGTGGGACGGCATGCTGTCCGTCCTCAAGGGCTACGAGACCACCACGCCCGAATCCACCTGGCGGGAGGCGGTGGAGGAGTTCCGCGCCGCCGAGTCGCGCGTGGACACCTTGCGCTCCCAGAGGGACGTGGTCTACCAGGCGGTGGTGCTGCACCGCTCGCTGGCCGCGGAGGTCGAGCCTCTCCGGCGGTCAGCCGCCGCGGCCGAGGAACGCCTCGCGCTCGCACGCGATCGGCACACCGCCGCCGTCGTCGTGGAGCGCGGGAGGCGTGTTCAGTTCGCGGCCGTCGAAGCCGCACACCGAGCCGAGGTCGACCGGATCAGGCGCGAGCACCGCGTCGCCGTCGAGCACGCGGTTCGAACGTGGCAAGACCAGGTGGACACCCGCTGGAAGGCCCATCTGGGGCACCAGCGCCACCGACCCGGCTTCTGGGAACGGGTGCGGACCTTCGGCCGCGTCACCAGGCAGTGGAGGGAACACGACGCCTGGCTCGCCCGGAAGGTCCGGGATGCTCAGGTGGAGTTGATCTCGGCGCAGCAGTCCCCGCCACCGGCGATGCCCTCGCCGCCGAGCACCCCGACCGCGCTGACCGAGGCACGCGACGCGGTGATCACCGCCCACCGGGAACTGGAAGCCGCCCGGCCGATCCAGGAGCGAGCGGAACGCGCGCTGCGCGACTGCGAGACCCGGCTCGCCGCAGCACATCGCTTGTCGAAGACCGGGGCGGAGACCCTGGGCGCGTACTTCCCGGATGAGCAGTGGTACCACGACCGCGAACGCCGCGAACCGGCCGCGCTGTGGACCGACCCGGAGTGGAACACCGCTCGCAGCGAGCTGTTCCTGGCGGCGATGAGCCTGCACAAGGCCTTCCTCCAGCACACGTCGATGGAGATGCGCCGCAACCTGCAAGCCGCCATGGACCTCGTCTCCGGCGACGCGCCGTCGGACGTCGCCGAGAACGCGGCCCTGGAAGCGTGGCGCAGCCTCTTCTTCGTCGTGCCGGTGGTGTCCACGACGTTCGCCTCCTACGCGCGGTTGTTCGGACACCTCGGGCGCGAGGCCCTCGGGTGGCTGCTGGTCGACGAGGCTGGGCAGGCGACCCCGCAGAACGCGGTCGGGGCGTTGTGGCGCACCCGGCGCGCGGTCGTCGTCGGCGACCCACAGCAACTGGAGCCGGTGACCACCTTGCCGTTCCGCGCGGAACAGGCGATCAGGACGCAGTTGGGGGTCGCCGAGCAGTGGTCGTCGAGCCGGACTTCCGTGCAGCGCCTGGCCGACCGCCTGACCCCGCTGGGCACGCTGTTGCCCGACGGCGAGGGTGAGACGTGGGTCGGCGTGCCGCTGACCGTCCACCGGCGCTGCGACCAGCCGATGTTCGACATCGTGAACACCATCGCCTACGACGGCCTCATGATCGACGGCACCGGCCGGGCAGCTGGGGACCGGTTCGCCGCGGCGTACCCGACGCTGCCGGCGTCGAAGTGGATCGACGTCGTGTCGAACACCTCGCAGGGCCACTGGATACCCCAGGAGGGCGAGCGGCTCAACCTCATCCTGAGCACCCTGGCGAAGTTGGACTTCGACATGTCCGAGGTCATGGTGGTCGCCCCGTTCCGCGACATCGCACGTCGCGTCGCCGCCCACTCCCGTCGGTACCCCGGCCTGGTGGCGGGCACCATCCACACGGCGCAGGGCAAGCAGGCCGACGTCGTGGTGCTGGTCCTGGGCGGTGACCCGGCTCGTCCCGGCGCACGCCGTTGGGCGGCGAGCAAGCCGAACCTGCTCAACGTAGCGGTGAGCCGCGCCAAACGCCGCCTCTACGTCATCGGAAACCGCTCCGCGTGGTCCTCGCAGCGCTACTTCGACGTGCTGTCCACCAAGCTCCCGACCTGATCGTCGTCCAGCGCTGGTGGCGTCGACGCCTGGTCTCGACAAGTCACCGTCCTGCCGTGATTCCCCTCCGAGGTGTCTGCTTCGGCGCTGCCTGAGCGCAGATCGACAGTTTCCCCTGCCGCCTCCGAACGCGCTGGACGTCGACAAGGCGGTTTTGGGTTCGGTAGAGCGCGAGGGATCGCGAAAATGCTTCCTGGGCTTGATTGATCTCACCGGTGGCCAGGTACGCCTCGGCGAGCTTCTCGACGATGCCGGCCTCGACGTGGACATCACCTGATTTCCGGCACGCGGTGAGCGCTCGGCCGTACTGGTCCCCGGCTTCGTCGAACCGACCCTTGGCGTGGGCGACTCGACCGAGGGTCATCAGCGCACAGGCCTCGTAGTTCGGCTGGCGATGTCGGCGGGCCAGGACGAGGGCCGCTGAAGCATGCGCGTTCGCCTGGTCGTGGTGGTGCAGCCCCGCGTGGCACTCGGCCATCCAGGACAACGGCTCGGTCCGCCACTCTTCGACATCGATGATGTCGTACTGGCGCGCCGCCATTTTCGCGTGGTGGAGC
>DATMCA010000669.1:0-18703 GCA_035559015.1 Umezawaea sp.
TTGACCGCGTGCGACAACAACTCCGCGACCTCGACAACACCAGCCCCGATAGCGGCGCCTGATCGTCGGAGTGTGCCTCACCGGCTGGAACCCACGGCCGTGCCGCCCCCAAGCCGACGTGGTCAACCGCCGCCCAGACGGCGCCTGTCGACGTGGTTCCGCGCGGCGGCGCGATTGGCGACCAGTTCCGGATGTGGCACGGTCGGATCGGCGTAGACGTTGCCCGCCCGATCCCGACCCCGAGCCAGGAAGATCTGGTGGCGCTCACCCACCTCCTCGTGGTTGAAGCGCACCGCCGTACTGATGTACCGCATCGTGAACCCGGCCCGTCGACGATCACTGCGATTGGCCTCACTACCGTGCACGAGCCCCGCACGGTGAACGCTGCACTCGTTGCGCCGCAACCGGATCGACACCGCACGCGACTCGTCCACGCACTCCGGATCCAGTTCCTCGTCGAACACGGCGTCCGCGCCGCGCGTGGGCCGGTACCGCCGCTCGCCCGGAACATGACTGCCCGGCACCACCTTCATGCAGCCGTTCCCCTCATCCACCTCGTCCAACGCCAACCAGATCGTGACGGCCTCGACGGACGGAATGATCATCTCCCGCCAGTAGTAGGCGTCGTCGTGCCACGGCACGCTCCTGCCGTCACCGGCGGGCTTGCACAGGAAGTGCGAGGAGAACACCGCGATGTCCGGCCCGACGAGCTGCTCGACCAGGTCCAGCACGCCGGGATCCATGAGCCACTCGAACAACCGCGGATCGGTGAAGTGCGGAACGTCCATGTCCTCCGGCCGCGTCCCGCCGGGCAACCCGGCGAGCATGCGCTCGAAGAACTCCCGCAACGCGTCGAACTTCCCCGGTGGCAACAACCCCGGCAGCGTCAGGTACCCGTTGTCACGGAAGAACAGCAGATCCTCCTCCGACAGGTTCCTGCTGGCAGCGATGGTCATCCGCGGTCCTCCTGAAGCATCGGTCCGACGGCGACCAGCACCGTCGGCAGCCCACGTCTCCGTGGGCCTGAACACCGAGCGTGGCACTGTCGACGCCCCCACGCATGACGCCGGAGAGCGTGACCGCCTGTCGTGGGCTGAACACGCTCTGGCGACGCTCGTGCAACGGTGGTGGTGCCATTCTGCGTCGACGTCCGCGTTCCGGCCGGAAGAGCGATGCCTCCACCCGTCAAGGTCCGCACCCCGAAGCCGTCGGCGACGGTCCGATCACCAGCGGTCGAGCCGCGGCGGCGAGGCGTGCGCGGCGCGACGGAGCCAGCGAAACCTGGTCCTCGGCACGGTGATCGTCGTCCTCACCGGAACCGTCCAAAGCGGATTCGGCACGGGGAACGCCATCGTCGCGACCTACACCCTCCCAACGCCGACCTCGTCGCCTGCCTCACCACGGGTCTCACCGAACTGAACGGACTGGTCACCGTCACCATCACCTGACCCCACGACAACGCGGTGGGTCTTGACCCCGGAGTCGGACACGGGGTTGCCCGCGCATCGGCACTGCAAGACCATTGCGCTGTACCTACCGACGAACAGCGGTATGACAGGGTCCATGGAGAACCGGGCATGATTGACGACGAGAGCCTTGCCGCTCGTACCCACCGGCTGCTGGCTGAAGCGCGCTACCTGAGCCTGGCAACGGTTTCCGCCGACGGTCGGCCGTGGGTCGCGGTGCTGGAGTACGCGGCGCTGACGGGTCCGCTGCGGTTGCTGTTCGGGTCGGCGACCGGGTCGCGGCACGGCACGGACGTCGCGCGGTCGCCGGAGGTCAGCGGCGCGTTGTTCCTACCGGGCAACGGTGCTGACTTCACCGCGGTCGACGGGGCACAGTTCAGCGGGCGGTGCCGGGCGTTGGACAGCGCGGAGGTCGACGAGTACCACGCCGTGTTCTACGCGAAGGTGTTCCCGGACGAGGCGCAGCGGGCGGAGTGGATGCTGCCCGCCGAGGCGTTGCGCGGGCAGGCTGGACACCGGTTGTACCTGGTCGAGGTGGACCGCTGGTGGTTGGTCGACACGCGCACGTGGGCGGAGGACCGGATCGACCGGCGGGTCGAGATGCCGCTCGACGGGTTCAGGTGAGCGAGTCCCAGAAGAGGTGCTCGTAGTCGTGCACCATCAGTGCGGTGCGCACGGCGACGCGGTGTTCGTCGCCCGCGGCCAAGCCCGCGGTCAGGGTGGCCTTGGCGTCGTCGAGCAGTTCCCCCGGTGTGTCGGCGAGGAACCTGAAGTGGGCGACAGCCCGATCGGCCATGGCGTAGCGGGACTGGAGTGCGTCCGCCACGCGCCGGTAGACCGCCCCCGACCCCGGAGCGTTGGCCAGCAGTGCCAGCGCGAGGTCGCTGCGCGAGCCGTACGCGGCGGTCTGAGCCAGGTAGGCCGGATAGGCCTGGGCCAGCGGGTGCGGTTCGCAGTCCTGCGGTGTCACGCCCACGGCGGCCGCGAAGTCCAGCAGGAGACCGAGGGCCTCGGCTTCCCCGGCGGCGAGCACCAGGAACGGGGCGTCGGGGAACCGGGCCGCCGCCAGGGCGAAGCTGCGCTGGTCGCTGCGCACCAGGTGGTACAGCTCGCCCGCCAGCCGCCCGAGGCTCGCCAACGACACCTCGCCCGCTTCAAGCCGCTCGACGAAGACGTTGGGCCGGTGCTGTGCGGCGATGGCGGAGCCGGCCACGGCCAGCACCTGGTCCGCGTGGTTCATCGCGGGTTCCTCCCGATCGTGCGGCGGATGTCCTTGCCCTCGACCGGTTCCGCGATCCACGGGCCGTCCGCGGACGGGTCGAGCACACCGTCCTCCAGCCAGCGGTACCGACCGGCGAGCACCCCGGTGGCGACCTCGCGGTCACCGGCGTCGTTGTTGCGGGTGAGCTGCTCGAACAGGTGCGCCACCCGCCCACGGGCCTGCCCGCAGAACGCGCTCGCCGGCTCGTGGGCGTTGTCCTCGGGCAGTGCCTCGGCGTACACGCACGTCACGACCATCGCGTACAGCTCGGCACCGATGTCGACCAGGCGGCCCAGGTGGCGTTGGCCAGCTGCCTCGTCCACCGCGCCGATCTCGTCGGCCAGCCTGCGCGCCGCGCCGTCCACGAACCGGAGGTAGTCGGCCAGCGGACCGGACGCGGTGATCGGCACCGCGTCCGGAGCGGAGCCGGAGAAGGGCAGCGCCTGCGCCAGGAACACCCGCAGCACCTCGCTCGAACCGTCGAAGATGCGGCCGATCCTGGTGTCGCGCAGCGCCTGTTCCGCCGGGACGCCGCGTTCGCCGCGCTCAGCAGCGGAGTCCGCCGTCTCGTAGCCACGGCCGCCGCGCAGCTGCACCAGCTCATCCGCGACCTGCCAAGCCTTTTCGGTGGCGAACAGCTTCGCCAGCTCCGCGTCGAGCCTGGTGTCCAGGTGTTGTTGCCTCGCGGTGACCTCCACCAGTGCCTCCAGCGCGAACGCCGTCCCGGCGAGGAACGCGAGTTTGCCCGCCACCGCGTCGTGCCCACCGATCGGCCGGTCCCACTGCTCGCGCACCGCGGCCCACTGGCGGCCGACTCCCAGTGCCCACTTGGCCTTCGCGGCGCACGCGGCGGGCAGCGACAGCCGTCCGGTGTGCTGTGCCTCCAGCGCGACGTCCAAGCCCGCGCCCTCGGCACCGATCAGGTTCTCCGCGGGCACCACGACGTCGCGCAAGCGGATCGAGCCGTTCTCGACACCGCGCAGCCCCAGGAACGAGCTGCGGTGCTCGACCGTCACACCCGCGGTGGCGGACTCGACCACGAACGCCGTGATCCCCTTGTCCGGCACCAGGGCCAGCACGACCAGCAGGTCCGCGACGACGCCGTTGGTGATCCACAGCTTGACGCCGTTGAGCACGTAGGAACCGGCGTGCGGGACGGCGGTGGTCCGCACCCGGAACGGGTCGTTGCCGACCTCGGCCTCGGTGAGGGCGAACGCGGAGATCTCCCGGACGCACCGGGGCAGGTACTTCCGCTTCTGCTGTTCGGTTCCCGCCACCAGCAGCGGCTGGACGAGACCGATCGTCTGGTGCGCGGCCAGCAGCTCGCCCAGCGCCGGATGGGCGCTGCACACGACCATCAACGCCCGGTAGTAGCAGAGATCCGACAGGCCGAGGCCGCCGTACTCCACGGGAATCCTGATCGCCAACGCGCCGAGGTCCCGCAGTTCATCGACGACCTCGTCCGGGACGTGGTCGTCGCGTTCGATGCCCGCGCTGTCGATCCCCGCGCAGAACGAGCGCAGCCGGGCGAGGAAGAGTTCCTCCGGACGGCTCAGCGGACGCGGATCGCCATCGGGCATGCGCAGCAGGTCGGGCCGTGACTCGCCGCGGAACAGGTGGGCGGCCACCCCGTCGGGCCCGGACATCAGACCGGGACGGCCGCGATCGTGGCCAGCGGACCGGCGGCGCCCCCGCGCACCTCGCGCACCTCGAAGCCGGTCGCGGTCAGCAGCGCGCGGAACTCGGTCTCGGTGCGTTCCCTTCCCCCCGCCAGCACGAGCATGTTCAGGTCGGTGAAGAACGGGATCGGCTCGTCGGCCGACGCGGTCTCCGGCAGCACGGTGCCCACGATCAGCAGGGTGGCGCCCGCGGGGAGGTGCGCACGGCAGGTGCGCAGAATGGTCCGCGCGCTCTCGTCGTCCCAGTCCTGGAACACGCTCTTGATCACGTACAGGTCCCCGTCCGCCGGGATCTCCTGGAAGAAGTCGCCCGCGCGCACCTCGCACCGGTCGGCCACCCCCGCCGCCCGCAGCACCTCGGGCGCCTCGGCCACACCGCTGGGGCTGTCGAACACGATCCCGCTCAGGTGCGGGTGCTCGCCCAGCACGGCGGACAGCAGCGTGCCGTCGCCACCGCCGAGGTCGACCACGACCCGCGCGTCGGAGAAGTCGTGCCCGGCGGCAAGCTGGGCCGCCGAGATCCGCGACTCCTCCCCCATCGCGACGTTGAACAACGCGCTGAGGTCGTCCTGCTCGGCGAGGCAGGAGTAGAAGTCCTTGCCGTGCGCTTGGTCGAACGCGGGCTTGCCGGTGGTGACCACGTGCCGCAGGTCCTGCCACGGCGAGGTCAGCAGGGGGTGGAGGAACACCCTGGTGAACGCGTACAACGAGTTCGGCGAGTCCTCGCACAACTGCTCGCCCATGTCGGTGAGCTCGAACGTGTCGGGTTCCGGCTCGGACACGAGCCCCACGGCGGCGAGCACGCGCAGCAACCTGCGCAGGGACGGCTGGTGGGTGCCCGTCCGGGCGGCGAGTTCCGCGCTGGTCCGCAGCCCCCTCGCGATCAGGTCGGGGACGCGCAGTTCGGTCGCCAGGCCCATGGCGTGCGCGGCCAGGTGGCCGCCGATCCGCTCGATCAACGCCGAGCGCAGGCGTGCTCGGTCGGACCGGGCCGTGATGGTGTCGGTCACAGGTTCCTCCTCGGGGTGTCGAGCCGGTGCCGTACCCAGGAGTTGGGTTCGACGTAGACGGCGAAGTCGCGCTCGACGTCGGCGTGCACGGGGGTCAGCCCGCCGGGGACGAGCACGGGCCCGGTCGCGTCGAACGGCAGTCCCGTCCACGCCCGCCACTGGGCCAGGTCGGCGGTGATCGTCATCGAGACCGGGCACACCCGGAGCAACTGGCCGCCCTCCCGCGCGTGCACCCGCAGCCAGGGGTCCTCCGGCAGGCCGTCGGCGCGCACACGGGCCAGGTAGTCGTGGATCGGCAGATCGGGTTCGAGGTGCTTGCGGCTGGGCCGCACCGGCGCCACCAGGTCGCGGAAGCCGGCGTCCCGCGCGTGGTCGAGCAGCGCCCGCAGGACCCGGCCGGACAGCCGCCGTCCCGTCGCGTCGGGAGCGACCGCGATCTCCAGGGCGCACAACGCGGTCAACTCCCGGCCGGTGTACGTGTCGGTCATGGACCGGCGTAGCGCGTCGTCCCAGCCGCGGGCTGAGAGCGTGGCCGGGTCGCCGTCCCAGGCGAACGGCACGCTCGCCGCCCGCGCGACCACCCGGTCCTCGTCGAGGAACACCAGTTGGTGCTCGGCGTGCCGGTCGAACGCCCAGTGCACGACGAGCGGATCCGGGGCGATGTAGGCGGGCCACGCCGCCTCCAGCGTGATCATCGGCTCTTCCAGGTCCGGCCGTTGCGCGAGGCTGACGGCGTGGAGAGTCCCTGCGGTGGTCATGGGCTCGTCCTCCTCGGAGCGGTCATTCGGCCAGCCGCCGGGCGGCGCACCGCCCGGTGGGCAGCGCGCCGGACGGCGCCGGTGCGCGCAGCAGGGCCAGGTAGTCGGCGCGGGGCACGGGCCGGGCCCCCAGCCGCTCGACGTGCTCGCTGTCCTGCTGGGCATCGATCTCGGTACCACCGGCCTGCGCGAACCGGTGCGCCAGGTCGACGACCGCGACCCGGCCCGCGCCGGACCGCCGGGTGAACTGGGAGTCGGCGCAGAACACCGTGCCCACGCGGACCCCGAACGTGCCGCCGACGAGTTCGTCGCCGTCCCAGACCTCGACGCTGTGCGCGTGCCCGCGCTCGTGGAGCCGAACCAGGCCGTCGACCAGTTCGTCGGTCAGCCACCGCACCCGGCGGCCCACCCGGCACTCCAGCACCACGCGCCGGAAACTGGTGTCGACCGTGGTCGTCCAGGCGAGCTTGTTGCGCAGGTCCTGGCGCAGGCCGCGGGACAGGTGGGCCGCGTGCACGCCGATCAGGGGCCGCGGGTCGGGTGACCACCAGGCAACCGCGTACGCCTGCGCTGGGTGGGACAGCAGCCTGATCCGCCCGGCGGCCACGGCAGGCCCGTGGGTGATCTCGTTGACGAACTGCTGTTCCGGCCCGTCCGCGGGGAACGGGTACAGACCGTGCCGGTACGCGCCCAGCAAGGTGTCCGGTTCGAGGTCGCAGCCGAAGGCGACCGGTCCGGCGGCGGGCGCGGCATCGAGGTCGACCAGGCTCCAGGAGTGCACGGCGGCGATCCCGGTCAGGCCGGCTTCGGCAGGAAGTCGACGGCGGTCAGGTAGTCGATGTAGCGGTCCAGCGCGACGGCGTCGACCGGCGGGATCTCGATGCCGCTGCCCCGCAGCGCCGTCTCCACGTTGGTGCGGGAGAACTCCGGGAACGTGGTCTCCAGGTACATCTCCGCCACGCTCATCTCGCCCGTGGCGCAGCGGTCGATGAACAGCGGCGCGAACGGCGTCATCGGGTGGCCGGGTTGCTCGACCGCGACGCGGACGATCTCCTCCACCCACCGCTCCCACGACACGTCCCGGATCTGGTGGCCGCGTGCGCGCAGCCGGTCGGCCAGCACCGACACGTTCACCTTGGCCGGGTTGGTGAGGTGGTAGACCTCGCCGCGCGGCGGCTTCGTGGCCGCGATGTGCGCGACCGCGGCGACGTACCGGTCGACGGGTGTGTAGTCGAGCGGCAGCTCGGCCACCGGGGACATGCCGGTGTCCACGATGAACCTCTTCATCGCGCACATCTCCGTCGCGGTGTTCCACGCGCCGGTGGCGCAGTCGCCGGAGACGTCGGCGGCCCGGTAGATCGCCACGGGCAGTCCCGCGTCGGAAGCGTTGCGCAGCAGGGCTTCCGCCACCCACTTGCTTTCCACGTACCCCACGGACAGTCGGTCGACGTGCGCGGCCGGGGTGTGCTCGCTGACGTACCGGACGCCCGCCGTGCCGAACCCGGAGACCACCGCCATGGTGGAGATGTAGTGCACCGGGGCGTTGCGGTACCGGCCGGCCAGCCGGACGACCTCCCGCACCCCGTCGACGTTCGCCGGGCGCAGGTGCGAGTAGGGGTAGATGAAGTTGACCGCCCCTCCGGGGTGGTGGACCACGTCGACGACCCGCGCCAGCGCGTCGAAGTCCTCTTCGGACAGTCCGAGCAACGGCTCGGCCAGGTCACCGGGAACGGCTTGGACGCGACCGGACGCCGTGTACCGGCCGAGGTCGTCCTGGAAGTAGTGCCGGGCGTTGGCCTGGATCCGCCGCAACGCGCCGCGGCGGCTGTCGGCGCGCACCAGGCAGTGCACGGTGGCGTCGGTGGTCCGCAGCAGTTCGCGCAGCAGGTAGACCCCGACGAACCCGGTCGCGCCGGTGAGCAGCACGTGCGCGGGCCGCTGCCAGTTCGGCACGTCGACGGGGTGCGCCGTGACCAGGCCGTCGACGGCCGCGTCGGCGGTGAAGTCGACCTGCCCGCCGTCACCCGCCAGGGTGCCCGCACGGGCTGAGGAGACCGCCTCGGCGAAGCCGCGCAACGTGGAGTCGTCCAGCAGCATCCGGATCAGCGGGCGGACCTGGGTGATCAGGATGCCCAGCGCGGTGCGCACCTTGGCGAGCAGTTCGGCGGCGAGGATCGAGTTGCCGCCCAGCGCGAAGAAGTTGTCGGCGGGCCCGACGTGGCGCACCCCGAGCACCTGGCGCCACAGCGCGGCCACGGCGTGCTCCACGAGCCCGGAGGGCTCCTCGGCGCCCGCCTCCACCGCGTCCGGCCCCCCGATGGGGAGTGCGGCCAGGTCCACCTTGCCCGCCGGGGTCACCGGCAGCTCGTCGACCTCCACGAACACCGCGGGGATCAGCGGGGCGGGCAGGCGCTCGGCCAGGTGCGACCGCAGTTCGGAGGCGGTGACCCCGGTTCCGGAGGTGGTGTAGCAGGCGGCCATCTCCTGTTCCCCACCGCGCACGAACGGCGCCACCACGGCGTCGCGGACCTCGGCGTGCTCGGTCAGCGCGGCCTCCACCTCGCCCGGTTCGACGCGAAAGCCCCGGACCTTGAACTGGCGGTCCACCCGGCCGATCACCTCCAGGACGCCGTCAAGCCCCAGACGCCCGGTGTCCCCCGTGCGGAAGGTGCGGACGGCGTTGCCGCGGAAGGAGAAGCGGGACTGCTCGGACGGTCGCGGGGCGACGTAACCCGCGGCGACGGCGGGACCGCCGATGACGACCTCCCCGGTCCGGCCGACGCCCAGCGGTCGCAGCCGATCGTCCACAACAGACACCGAGGTGCCCGCGAGCGGCCTGCCGACGGGTGCGGGGCCGTGCGCGGGAAGCACCTCCGGCGTGATCTCCATGGTGCACGAGGTGATCGTCGTCTCGGTCAGACCGTAGGCGTTGACCAGGCGCGCGCCGGGCATCAGGCGCAGCGCGGTCCGGCAGTCCTCCGCGTGCACGGCGCTGCCGCCGACGATGGTCAGCCGCACGGGCA
Source organism: Umezawaea sp. (assembly GCA_035559015.1). Lineage (GTDB taxonomy): Bacteria > Actinomycetota > Actinomycetes > Mycobacteriales > Pseudonocardiaceae > Umezawaea. The sequence continues at coordinate 9,198 of DATMCA010000669.1, forward strand.
GGTCGACCGGACCGGCGGGCAGCGCGGCGAGGAACGCGCGCCAGAACGGCGGGGTCAGATCCATGACGGTGATCCCGTTGGCGCGCAACACCTCCGGCAGCTCGCTCGGCGCCACCGAGTCGTCCGGCAGGACCAGCACGGCTCCGGCCAGCAGGGTGTTCAGCACCTGCTCGATCGCGGTGTCGGTGGTGATCGACGCGAACTGGAGGACGCGGTCGTCCGGTGTCACGCCGTAGCGCTCGTTGATCCGGTCCAGCAGGTAGGCCAGGGAGTAGTGCTCGACCCGTACCCCGCGCGGCTTCCCGGTCGACCCGGACGTGTAGATGACGTAGGCGATGTCGCCGGGCGCCACGGCGGGGCCCGCGAAGTCCGGCGGGTCCGCCACACCCGCGCCGGGGTCGATCGTCGGCACCCCGGGATCGGCGCGCCTGGAGATCACCACCCGGCACCCGCTGTCCCGCACCACGGTGGACAGACGGTCGGCGGGCCAGGCCGGATCGGCGGGCAGGTAGGTCAGGCCGGCCTTGAACACGGCGAGCATCGACACGACCAGCTCGGCCGAGCGGTCGAGGTGCACCACGACCACGGCACCGCGGCCGAGGCCGAGACCGAGGAGGTGGCGCGCGAGCCGGTCGGCGCGCTCGTCCAGTTGCCGGTAGGTGATCCGCTCGTGGCCGTGCATCAGGGCGACCGCGTCGCCGCGTGCGGCGGCGCGAGCGGAGAACCTGTCGTGCGCTGACCAGAAGTCCTTGGTGTGCATGCATCGTCCACTTCTGTCCGGAACAGACAGCGTCGCTCGACGCGATGCCCCCGAACGAGATTCCCCCGAGGCGACTGGATCCCCACAGCGTCGCCGGCTCTGCTTGCAAGTCCGAGAAAACCCCACCGCGCATCACCTGTCAAGGTGGAGGTTCCACGAGATTTTTCGGGCACAGCAACAAGAAGAACGTGCCGGTGCGCGACCGCCCTACCTCTCGGCGGCGGGCTCGGCGCGGTCGGCGAACGAGGCGACGCCGGGCACCGCGAGGGCGAGCACGCTGGACGCCGACACAATCACCCCGCTGACGACCAGGGTGGTGACCTCGCCCAGCAGCGCGACCGACGGTGCGACCAACGCGTACCCCAACGGAAGCAAGGCGAACGAGCTCAGCTGGTCCAGCGCCAGGACGCGCCCGAGCAGTTCGGGGCGCACGGATCGCTGCAACGCCGACAGCCAGTACACGTAGAACAGCTCCACGCCGAAACCGCCGAGCGCGAACACGAGGACGGTCACGGGGAAGGGCAACGGCACCGCGAGGCTCAGCGGCAGGAACCCGTAGGCGACGAGCGCGACCATGGACACCGCGCCACGCCGCCTCGGCCGCCACCGACTCGCGGCGAACACGGCGGGCAGGGCGCCGAGCGTGAGCGCCGCGAGCACGACGCCGTAGCCGAATCCCCCGCCGTACGAACGGTTCGCGACGATCGGCAGCAGGGTCAGCGCGGCGGCCGTGCCGAACAGGATCTGGAGGCTCACTGCCGCCATGACGGCGACCATCCACGGCCGTTCCCGCACCGCCCGCACACCTTCGCGCGCGTCCGCGAACAGCCCGCCGGGTGTTCGCTCCGGCGCCTTCTCCCGCACGCCCAGCACGGTGAACGCGCCCAGTGCGAACACGACGCCCGCGGTCACGAGCCCGAGCCTCGGCCCCAGCAGCACGGCGGTGCTCGCGCCGGACAGCGTCCCGAGCATCGCCGACCCGCGCAGGCCGGCCGAGACCACGGCGTTGCCGCGTTCGAGCAGCTCCGCTGGCAGCAGCGACGGCACGAGGGCGCGGTACCCAGGTCTGGCGATCGCTTCCCCCGCCGCGATCAGCACCGTGCCCAGGCCGAGCGCGGTGATCGGCAGGTACGGCAGCAGGATCGCCAACGCCAGCACCGCACCGGCCCGGTACGCGTCGGCGATGGCGACGACCTTGGACCGGCTGAACCGGTCGGCTAGCATGCCGCCGACGACGAGGCAGACGGACAGCCCGAGCGCGCGCCCACCCAGCACACCCGCCACGGCGGCGGCGCTTCCGCCGCGCTGCACGACGTACACGCTCAGCGCGACCGGGATCAACTGGTCACCGATCGCGCCGGCGATCTGCCCACCGACGACCCGCACGAACCGCCGGTGTTCGAGGAGGGTCGGCGTCCGCTCGGTCACCAAGACGGCCGCCGGCTCATCGCACGATCCCGACCGGCGGCGACAGGAAGTCCGAGGGCAGCCGCGCGGGGCCGCCCTCGGGCACCCCCGCCGACAGCAGGTACACCGCGAACTCCTCGTTCGGGTCGACGCCGAGCAGCTCCTCCACGGCGCTGTCGACGAACGCAACCGTCTGGAACGGTCCGAGCCCGAGCGCCGTGCACGTCAGCGCGAACGTCTGTCCGTAGTGGCCCGCGTCGAGCATCCACAGCCGATAAGCCCTGGGATGCCGGTACTTCCAGGACAGTCGGCGCGCCACCGCGGTGGTGAAGATCGTGAAGGCGCCCTGGTAGGACGGTGGCTGGTTGAAGACGAGTCCGGCCACCACCTCGCGGTCCACCGCGCCGGACAACGACTCCAGCGCGTGCAGGCGGGGCGAGTAGTGGTAGAGGCCCGGTGGCACCCCGGTCACGTCGTGGGCCACGACGTAGCACTCGACCTCGTGCCGCCCACCCGCGGACGCGCTGACGCGGCACTGCTGCACGCCGAACGCCTTGCCGTCGATGAAGCGCTGCGGGCCGAAGGTGTGCAGCAGCACGGTGGACAACTGGTCGAGCGACACCGGATCGTCGGTGAAGACGCGGTGGGTGCGGCGGGCGGCGAACACGTCCTCGACGGACGTGCGCAGCGGCAGCGGTGTGCGCGGCAGCATGAGGAGCGGGCGGTCCGGGTACTCCTTGAAGATGGGTGGCGGCTCGCCGTCCGCGGTGATCTCGGCCGCGACCCGGTCCCGTTCGGGTGTGCCCGCGGACAGGTAGTCGGCGTCCCTGGTGGTCAGGTGGAACCGCTCGGTCAGCCTGCCCCAGTGCTCCCACACCGGTTTCGGCGGCGCCTCGACGTCCTCCGGCACCAGCACGCCGTGCTCGACCAGCAGGTCCACGGCCGCCCGAGCGGCCTCCCGGTCAGCCTCAGCGGCCTCCGCCACCAGGTCGTCGACGGCGACCGGACCGCCCGCGCCGTCGAGCATCCGGACCACCTCGACGGGCACGGCCAACATCCTCCTGCGGCCAGGCACACCGATCATGAACCGGTCGTCGGCCCACTCGCACACGAGCGGGCTCCAGCGTCGTACCTTCACCACTCCCCCATCCACGACGCGGAGGTCTGGCCGGTGCCGGCCAGACCTCCTGGCGACGATCAGACCGTCGGGTGTTCGAGCAGCACTGGCTCGTTCTCGATGACCTCGATGTCGAACATGGCGGCTTTCCCCCTTCCAGTAACCGTCTGATCAGTAAACCGGTACCGGCGAACTCCACTATGCCACAGGCGAGGAGCGAGTCAAGAAGTCGCGAATGCGACCATTACCGACGACCTGGAATAGCCGAATGAACCACTCTAGGGATGAGCGGCAATTGACGCTTGACATCGGAATGGCTAGCGTCGTGAGTCGCCTCAATTCCGAAGGCGTCTTGAACACAGGAGGGGGCCTGTGATCCGTTTCAGCGCGCGTCCCGAGCTGGTGCTGGACAGCCGAGGGGGACGCCACATGTACGAGCAGGTCGATCGGCTGCGGGCGATGGGTCCCGCCGTCCCGGTCGAGCTGCCGGAGGGTGTCGGAGCCTGGTCGGTCACGCGCGGTGACGTCGTGCGGCTGCTGCTCACGCATCCGGGCGTGTCCCGCAACCTGGTCGACAACGTGCCGGACTACGAGCGCGGCTCCGTGCCGTGGCTGGCGCCCTGGGTGGACGTCGAGTCGATGGCCACAGCCGAGGGAGCCGCCCACGCGCGGCTGCGCAAGCTGGTCACGCCCGCCTTCACGCCGCGCCGAGTCGAGGCGCTGCGCGGGCAGGTGCGGGCCGTCGTCGCAGGTCTGCTGGAGGAGCTGGCCGACCTCCCCGAGCCCGTCGACCTCAACGCGGCGTTCTCCTACCGAGTGCCGACCCAGGTGATCTGCGACCTGTTCGGCGTGCCCGCCGCCCAGCGGCCGGAGGTGCTGCGCGTGCTGAACGCCGCCGGGGCCACCGACCTGACCGAGGCCGAGTCGCTGCGGCTCAACGAGGACCTGTACGCGGCCATGCGGGTGCTCATCGCGACCCGCCAGGCCGAGCCGGGCGACGACCTCACCAGCTTCCTGCTGGCGGCGGAGACCGGCGGCGAGGTGCCGCTGGTCGAGCACGAGCTGATCTCCACGTTGCTGCTGATGATCGGCGGCGGCAGCCAGACCACGATCAACCTGGTCAACCACTCGGTGCGCGAGCTGCTCGCGCACCCCGAGCAGCTCGCCGTCGTGCGGGCCGACCCCGCGCGGTGGACCGACGTGGTGGAGGAGTCGCTGCGGCTGCACTGCCCGGTGATGCACCTGCCGATGCGCTGGGCGACCGAGGACATCGACCTCGGCGAGGGGGTCGTGATCCGCAAGGACGACGCGATCCTGATCTGCTACGGCGGCCACGGGCGCGACCCGGCCGTGCACGACCGGCCGGAGGTGTTCGACATCGACCGGGAGAACAAGGAGCACCTCGCGTTCGGACTCGGCGCGCACTTCTGCCCCGGCTCGCACCTGGCCAGGCTGGAGGCGGCGGAGGCGCTGCCCGCGCTGTTCGACCGGTTCCCCGACCTGGCGCTCGCGGTCGAGCCTGACGAGGTGCCGCCGAGGGACACGTTCATCGGCAACGACGTGGCGGTGCTGCCCGTGCTGCCGCACGGAACTCGCCCGAAGGAGGACTGAGCCATGCCGTCGGAGTTCGTCCCGGTCATCGACCTGTCCCGCCGTGACACCCCGAGCGGCAGGACCACGCTCGCCGCCGAGATAGGCGAGGCCTGCACAACGTCCGGCTTCTTCGCCGTCGTCGGGCACGGCGTCGCGCCGGAGCTGATCGACCGCGTGTTCACCGTGACCGAGGGCTTCTTCACCGCGCCGGAGGCGACGAAGGAGCGCAGCGCCAACACCGGCGTCGGGGTGTCCGGTCTGCGCAGGCCCGACGGGGTGTACGAGGCGTTCGCCGCCCACGTCACCGGTGACCTGCCCGAGGAGGAACGGGAGGCGCTGGGGACCTACCCGGCCACCTGGAAGGTCGCGAACATCTGGCCGGACGAGAAGTTCAAGGCGGTGTGGCACGACTACCTCGCCGCCATGACCGACCTGTCCACGGACGTCATGCGGCTGTTCGCGATGGCACTGGGCCTCGACGAGGGGTTCTTCGACCGCAAGTTCGACCGGCACGTGTCGCTCCTGCTCGCGAACTACTACCTCCCGCGCCCCGAGGCCGGCCGGTTGCGCCGGGACGCCCACACCGACTGGGGCAGCCTGACCGTGCTGTACGTGCAGGACGGGGCAGGCGGCCTCCAGGTGCGCCGCGGCGAGGACGAGTGGCTGGACGTCCCGGTCGTGCCGGGCGGCTTCGTGGTGAACATCGGCGACCTGATGGCGTTCTGGACCGCGGGTCAGTGGAAGTCGACGGTGCACCGCGTGCTCGGCCCCGAGCCGGGCGACACGGCGACGCGGATCTCGATCCCCTACTTCCACCTGCCCAACCACGACGCCCCGATCGAACCGATCCGCGCTGGTGGAGGGGCTGCGGCCGAGTCGGTGACGGTCGGCGAGTGGTTCGCGCGCAAGATGCGGGAGACCTACCAGGCGTCGTCCTGACACTTGTCAACCGTAGGTTGACAAGCCAATAGTTGTCAACCTACGGTTGCATCATGTCCGAACCGCTGCGCATCGAAGACCTCATCGACCACGTGACCGGCATGCACCCGAACTGCGACGCCCTGGTGCACCTCAGCGACGCCGTCACCACGGCGGGACAGCTGGACGACCTCGCCGACCAGCTCGTCGGGCACTTCGTCGCCGAAGCCCGCAAGGAGGGCGTCACCTGGGCCGAGATCGGCCAGGGCCTGGGCGTGTCCAGGCAGGCGGCCCAGAAGCGCTTCGTCGCCAAGCCCGCGAGCGAGCCGTCGCACGACCGGTTCACCCCGCGCGCACTCGCGGCCATCGAGGCGGCCAGGGCGGAAGCACGGGCGGCCGGGCACAACTACCTCGGGACCGAACACCTCGTGCTCGGCCTGCTCAGCCAGCCGCAGGGCCTCGGCGCGCGGGCGGTGGTCGAGAAGACCACCCCGGAGCGGTTGCGCGCCGCCATGAACGACGTGCTCGGCCCACGGGTGGACGACGAGCCCGAACACACTCCGTACACGCCGCGCGGCAAGCGGGCGATCGAACTGACCGTCACCGAGGCCGAACGGCTCGGGCACGAGCACGTCGGCACCGAGCACATCCTGCTCGGCGTGCTGACCGAACGGCTCGGCGTGGGCGCGAAGGTGCTCATGGACCTCGGTGTCGACCGGAACGGTGTCGAAGAATGGCTCGCCTCCCACGGCTGACGCATTTCGGCGCCCGAAGGTGCGCACTTTCGTGCACCCCATTGATCGCACCCAGGCGGCTGCCGGATTCCGACACCTCTCGTAAAGATTAGAAGGAGGTATTCGTGCGACGAGCAACGGGTCGTGCGAATACCGACCTACTCCTCACGGAGCATCCATGCGACGAAATGCGCGCGACTGGGCGAATTCACTTTGTGCAGCACCGCCGACACGTGTCGCTTGGCGCTGTGCAGGGAGATCCCCAGTCGCCGCGCGATCTGCATGTTGCTCATGCCGTCCAGCAGCAGCGCGATCACGTCGTGTTCACGGGGGCTGAAGTACGGCTGGATGCGCGGCGTCGGGCTGTCCCCGACCCGCGCGCGCTCGATCAGGTAGTTGGCGACCGGCAGCGGGATCGGCAGCTCACCGCGCCGCACCGCCCGCAGGGCATTGCCCAGGATGTCCTCGGTGATGTCGGACAGCATGAGGTAGCCGTCCGCACGGGCCTTCGCGACGACGGCCAGGTCCCCAGGCTCGGCGCTGTCGATCACCTCCAACACGCGGGCCGAGGGGAACGTGGTGCGCACCTCCTCGGCGCTCGGGTAGCTGGCGATCACCACCTCCGGCTTCCAGGTGTGGCCGTTCACGCTGTGGGCGAGCAGCTCGTCGAGGCTGCGGTGGCATTCGAGCCGGTTGATGCCCTCAAGCTTCTCCAGCATCGCGGCGAGCCCGCGGCGCAGCACCTCGCGCGGCTCCAGCACGGCGATCTCCATGAAAGTTCAGCCCTCCCCCTCCAGTCGAGAACCCGCAGACCACGTGCGGGACCACAGCTCACCTCCCCGGGGCAGCGAAGAGTCAGTCCTCAGTGGACCGACAACCAGAACCCATCCAGGTAGCACTCAATTCGGCGCACAACCCCATTCATCCCCCCGCCCCCAGGCTACCCGCACCGCCTTCGACATCGCACCGGGCACCCGCGGTAAAAGGTGTCGGTGACACTACCGCCCCAGCTCGACGACCGTGCCCGCCCCGGCCCGATCCACAGTGGACAGGCGGCATCAGGACAGGAGTCGTCGAGGCACGCAGAACATCAGCTCCGAGCCGCTCTCCGGCTGAGCCACTCGGCACCCCCCAGGGGTATCCAGCGTATCCCTCCTCACCAGGGCCTGCAACCGCGCGGCAGGGCCTACGAGGTATGCGCGACAACGGTTTCCCAGTTTCGCCATCACGCGGAATCGGGCACTCCGGACATCCGGTCCGAGTTGGTCGCGGGCCTCGGAGTCCGCGAACGGCCGCTACCGCGGCGGCAGGGACCGGGCGCGGAGGTGGGCGCGTTCACCCTGACGGCCGAAGAGGATCAGCACCTCGACCGGGGTGGGGTCGACGCTGTCGAACCAGTGCGGCACCCTGGTGTCGAACTCGGCCGCCTCCCCCTCGTTCAGCACCAGGTCCTGGTCGCCGAGCACCAGCCGAAGGCGGCCGTGCAGCACGTGCATCCACTCGTAGCCCTCGTGGGACTTCTGCTCCGGCGCGCGCCGTTGCGCCGGGATGATCACCTTGTGCGCTTGCAGACCACCGGTCCGGTGGGTCAGCGGGATGAACGTCATCCCCTTGTGCTGCACCGGGCGCAGGTGGATCCGCGGGTCACCGGTCGGCGGCGCGCCGATGAGCTCGTCGATCGGCAGGCCGTACGCCTGGGCCAGCGGAAGCAGCAGGTCCAGCGTGGGGCGGCGGTGACCGGCCTCCAGCCGGGACAGCGTGGACACCGAGACACCCGTCTCGGCGGCCAGTTCGTTAAGGGTCGTCCCACGTTGTTTGCGGATCTCGCGCAGCCGGGTCCCGACACCGGCGAGCACCTCGCTGAAGGTTGCCATTTCCGCAAGTTTAGTCGACCGGCCCGCTCATGGGGATCGAAACTGTTGCCATGACTCAGAAGTTCGACGTCGCGGTCATCGGTGGCGGGCCCGCCGGGCTGAGCGGCGCACTCGCGCTGGGCCGGGCCGGGCGCACGGTGGTGGTGATCGACGCCGGGGAGCCGCGCAACGCGCCCTCCCCTGCCGTGCACGGGTTCCTGTCACGTGACGGGGTCGGCCCGGCCGAACTCGCCGAGATCGGACGGGCGGAAGTCGACCACTACGGCGGAGTCGTGCTGGCGGCGACGGCGGTCGACGCGCGCCGCGCGGGCGACGTCTTCGAGGTGACCCTGGACGACGGCCAGTCCGTGACGGCCCGCCGGTTGCTGGTGACCACCGGGCTCGTCGACGAACTGCCCGCCGTTCCGGGGGTCGCCGAACGCTGGGGCCGCGACGTCGTGCACTGCCCGCACTGCCACGGGTGGGAGCTGCGCGACCAGCCGGTCGCCGTAATCGCCACGCACACCCAGTGGGCCGTCCGCCAGGCGTTGATGTTCCGGCAGCTCGCCTCGGAGGTGACGTTCTTCCAACACACCGCACCGCCGCTGACCGAGCAGCAGGTGGCCCAGTTGGCCGCCTGGGGCGTCGAGGTGGTCGACGGCTCGGTGGACTCGCTGGAGGTGGCCGACGACCGGCTGACCGGGGTGCGACTGGAGGGCGGGACGGTCGTCGCCTGCGCGGCCGTCGTCGTCGCCCCCCGGCTGGTGGCCAGGTCCGGCGTGCTCACCGGCCTCGGCCTGGCGCCCACCGAGAACCCACTGGGCATCGGCGAGTCGATCACGGTCGACGGGACCGGGCTGACCAGGGCGGCGGGGGTGTGGGCGGCGGGCAACGTCGTCGACCTCAGCGCGCAGGTGATGGCCGCGGCCGCGGGCGGTGCGGGCGCGGCGAACGCGATCAACGCCGACCTCATCGCCGAGGACACCCGGCTCATCACCCGTGTGCTGTCCGGGGACTACTGGGAGGAGCGCTACCGGTCGGAGGGCAAGGTCTGGAGCGGAGAACCCAACCCGCGCCTGGTCGCCGTCGCGGCCGACCTCCCGGCGGGCACGGCGCTGGACGTG
>DATMCA010000670.1:0-3113 GCA_035559015.1 Umezawaea sp.
CGGTCCCGATCTCGGCGCCCCGACGCCCGCCCGCACGACCGACGACCTGACCCGTTGGTCGGTCATGGTCCGCGAGGGCTACCTGTGGGCCGGGTCGTCCTACCGGCGCGGCGGCTACGGCACGCGCATGGGCGCGGCCGACACGGAGAACCTGCGCAAGCTCGTCGTGGCGAAGTTCGGCAAGCCCCGCAAGACGTTCCTGCACGGCCAGTCGTGGGGCGGAGACGTGGCGGCCAAGACCGCCGAGGTCTACCCGCGCTCGTACGACGCCGTGCTGCTCACCAGCGGTGTCCTCGCGGGAGGGTCTCGCGGCTACGACTACCGCGTCGACCTGCGCGTGGTCTACCAGTACTACTGCGGCAACCACCCCAGGCCGACCGAGCCGCAGTACCCGCTGTGGCAGGGGTTGCGGGCGGACTCCACGATGACCAGCACCGGTCTGCGGGCGCGGTTGGAGGAGTGCACCGGCATCACGTCCGCCACGCGGACCCCGTTGCAGCAGCGGAACCTGGCGGACATCCTCGCGGTCACGCACATCACCGAGAGCGCGCTGGCGTCCCACCTGAACTTCGCCACGTTCACGTTCCGCGACATCGTCCACAACAGACTGGGCGACCGGAACCCGTTCAGCAACAAGGGCGTGCGCTACTCGGGCTCGCACGACGACGCGGCACTGAACGCCGGTGTCGAACGCTTCTCCGCGAATCCCTCGGCCGCCCGTGACCTGTCCTACGACAGCGACATCACCGGCACGATCTCCGTCCCGGTGCTCACCATGCACGCCATCGGCGACCCGACGGCGTTCGTCGAGCACGAGGCCGCGTTCCGCGCGACCATGGGGTGGCGGCCGAACCTGGTGCAGACGTTCACCACGGAGACCGAGCACAGCGCGTTGAGCGACTCCGAGTACGCCAGCGCCCTCAAGGCGTTGGTGACGTGGGAGCGCACCGGCCGCAAGCCCACCCCGGCGTCGGTCGCCGCGTCCTGCCCGGCCAACGACGCGAAGTACGGCAAGGGCTGCTTCTTCAACCCCACCTACACCCCCGCGTCCTACGCGTCCCGCGTGAACGCCCGCCCCGGCGGCACCCGCTGGCCCGCGTTGACGCCGCTCCAGTCGCTGCTGTGGGAGCGGCACGGCGTCAAGGGCATCGCCCCGTGACCGCGGAGTGGTGGCTGTTCACCTCCGCAGCCACCACTCCAGCCTGCGCGTGACCCACGGCAGCAGGAAGTACGTCATGATCGGCGTCAGCACGAGCGTCGTGATCATCACCCGCAGCACGACGGGCAGGTCCGTGAGCAGCCTGCCCAGGGTGACGGTCGCCAGCAGGTTCAGCGGGAAGAACACGATCCAGATCGTCGTGGCCTGCTTCCACCTCGGCGGGGCCGTGGCCGTGTGCTCGACCAGTTCCCGCTCCACCGGCGGGTCGAACCAGCCCTCGATCCCGGTCCGCCGCTCGGTCCGCTTGTGCTCGACGAGGCCTTGCGCGGTGTGCAGCCACCACTGCCGCTGCGGCGACTCCTCCCACGCCGCCAACGCCGCGGGGTTCGCGAACCGGTAGAGCATGTGCCACTCCCCCGACCCCGGCCCCGTCCGCACCCACCCGCCGCCCAGGTAGCCGTCGAACGTCTGCGCCATCGAAATCCCCGCCTGCACCCAGGCGTGCATCTCGGTGTTGTGCGCGGGATCGGCCTGCCGGGTGATCGCGACCGTCACCGGGCTGCCGGGAGTACCGGTCATGACGGCCAGCGTGCCATTGGAAAGGTGGATCAACCCGCTGTGACGGCGCCGCCATGACCACTGTCACGGTCGGCTGAACGGAGGACGTGCCCGAGATCCTGCCGCCGTTGTCCAACCAGGCGACTCGCCTACTCGTCCCTGAGCCGCTTCGCGCGAAGCTCGGACTTGAGGCGCTCGACGTCCCATCGCATGTGACCACCCGGCGTGTAGAGATCCGGGGTCACCATGCCCTCGGTGACCCACCGCTGGATGGTGCGCGTGGCGACACCGAGTTCCTTCGCGGCCACGGCCGTCGTCACCAACTCGCTCATATCCCTGATCTTGCGTCGCGAACAAGCACGTTACTCCGTAAGTGTCGCCTATGTCGCACTATACGGTGACATACGAGCATTTGTCGTCATATGTCGCGTTTTGACGCGTAATATCGGCACCTGACAGTCACCCCGCAAAGCGGAGGTCACGATCGACCCTTCGACACCAATCCAGCGACCCGACAGGGCAACTCACTCGTCGCGCTGCCGCAGCTCGCGCATCCGCTGCCGAACATCTTCCAGGACCCAACGGAAGTGCCCACCGATGGTCGTTTCGGCAGGTATGAGCAGCCCATCAGCGGCGTAGCGGGCGATCGTGCGCGTGCTGACGCCCAGTTCTTCGGCCAACTCGCCACTGCTGATCAGTTTCCGCATCGGTTACTCGCCACGCTGCCGCAGCTCGCGAAGCTGATCGCGGAGATGCTCGACGGCCCAGCGCATGTGCCCGCCAGGAGTCACCAGATCGGGTGACACGACGTTGTCCTTGGCCCAGCGCTGGAGCGTGCTCGTCCCCACGCCGAGTTGTTTCGCCGCTTCGGAAGTGGTGACCAGCTTGCCCATGCATGGATCTTCTCAGGTCGCTCAGGAAGGAGGTGCCCCCGTGCGACCGTTCAAATGGCTGCCCCACGACGGCAGCCGTCACGCCATAGCCGTGACGCTCTACCCCGGCGACCGCGGCCTGACCCTGTGCGGCGAGGAGCTGGACATCCCGAAAGCCCCGCCACCACCGTGGCCGCAGGGCTGTTGGCCCGAGTGCCGGAGGTGCGACGACCTCTGGCGTCAGGCTGAGGGGATTCCGCGTCGAGCGTCAGCTCACCTGGGCTCGTAGGCCAGGTTGGGCCGCAGCCAGCGTTCGACCTCGTCCACCGGCATGCCACGGCGCACCGCGTAGTCCTCGATCTGGTCCTTGCCCAACCGCCCCACCGTGAAGTACCGCGAAGCCTCGTGCGCGAAGATCAGCCCGCTCACGCTCGCCGCCGGAGTCATGGCGAACGACGTGGTCAGGCCCATCCCCAACGACTCGGCGTCCAGCAGGTCGAACAGTTCGACCTTCTCGCTGTGGT
>DATMCA010000671.1:0-2875 GCA_035559015.1 Umezawaea sp.
GTTGCCGATGGTGAAACCGTCGCTCGGCAGATAGTCCGCATAGCGGCGCGGCATGCCTTCCACGCCCAGCCAGTGCTGAATGAGGAAGGTGGTGTGGAACCCGATGAACAGCATCCAGAAGTGGATCTTTCCGAGCGTCTCGTCCAACATTCGGCCGGTGAGCTTGGGCCACCAGAAGTAGAAGCCGGCGAACATCGCGAAGACGACGGTGCCGAACACGACGTAGTGGAAGTGCGCCACCACGAAGTAGCTGTCGGACAGCTGGAAGTCGAGCGCCGGGCTGGCCAGGATGACCCCGGTCAGGCCACCGAAGAGGAAGGTGACCAGGAATCCGAGCGCCCACAGCATGGGCGTGTCGAACGAGACCTTGCCCCCCCACATCGTGCCGATCCAGTTGAAGAACTTCACGCCCGTGGGTACGGCGATGAGCATCGTCATCACCGCGAAGAACGGCAAGAGCACTTGCCCGGTCACGTACATGTGGTGCGCCCAGACGCTCGTCGAGAGTGCGGCGATGGCGATCGTCGCGAACACCAGCGTCTTGTAGCCGAAGATCGGCTTGCGCGAGAAGACGGGGATGACCTCGCTGATGATGCCGAAGAACGGCAGCGCGATGACGTACACCTCGGGGTGACCGAAGAACCAGAACAGGTGTTGCCACAGGATCGGCCCGCCGTTCTCCGGGTCGAAGATGTGCATCCCGAAGCGGCGGTCACCACCCAGCGCGAAGAGCGCGGCCGCGAGGACGGGGAAGACGACAAGGACGAGGATCGAGGTGATCAGGACGGTCCAGGTGAAGACCGGCATCCGGAACATCGTCATGCCTGGCGCACGCATGCACACGATCGTCGTGATGAAGTTGACGGCGCCGAGGATGGTGCCGAAGCCGGCAAGGGCGAGACCGAAGACCCAGAGGTCACCGCCGAGCCCCGGGCTGTAGCTCTGGTCGGACAGCGGCGCGTAGGCGAACCAGCCGAAGGAGGCGGCACCCTGCGGGGTCAGGAACCCGGCCGCGGCGATGATCCCGCCGAAGAGGTAGAGCCAGTAGGCGAACATGTTCAGCCGCGGGAACGCGACGTCCGGCGCGCCGATCTGCAGCGGCATGAGCGCGTTCGCGAAGCCGGCGAAGAGCGGCGTCGCGAAGAGCAGCAGCATGATCGTGCCGTGCATCGTGAACAGCTGGTTGAACTGGTCCTTGGTGTCCACGATCTGCAGGCCGGGGGCGACCAGCTCGGCCCGGATGATCAGCGCCATGATCCCGCCGAGCATGAACCACACGAATGAGGTGATGAAGTAGAGGTTGCCGATGACCTTGTGGTCGGTCGTCGTCACCCACTTGATGAAGGTGCGCCCCTTGATCTCGGAGCGCGGTGTGACCGGGGCGGCCGTGGTGCCCGCGGCGGTGCGGTCTGCGGTTGTGGTCATCAGTTGCTCCCACCACGAGCAGGTTCGGGGATGAGTTTTTCGTCGCCCTTGACGAGCTTCTCGCGGCTGGCGTCAACGGGGATCTGGCCGGTCTGTCCGATCTCAGCCAGGTGGGCGATGTGCTGGTCGTACTCCTGTTGGGAGACGATCTTGACCATGAAGAGCATCTCGGAGTGGTAGGCGCCGCAGAGCTCGGCGCACTTGCCCTGGAACTCGCCGGTCTGCGAGGGCACGATCTGCAGGCGGTTGGTCTTGCCCGGGATCATGTCGAGCTTCGTCATGAAGGCGGGCACCCAGAAGCTGTGGATGACGTCACGCGAGTTGAGCACGAACTCGACCCGCTTGTTCACCGGGAGGTACAGGACGGGCATGGTGTCCCGCGTCCCCTCTTCTCCCGTCAGGTTCGTGTGGACCCCGGAGTCGTAGACGTCCGAGTCGACGTAGTTGAAGTCCCAGCTCCACTGCTTGGCGACGACGCTGATGGTGACGTCAGGCGTCTTGCTCACGTCGGTGAGCGCTGCCTCGTCACGGGCCGTGTAGTAGAAGAACACGGCGACCATGAACACGGGGATGATCGTGTAGAGCAGCTCGACGGGCACGTTGTAGCGCAGCTGGACGGGCAGTGCGTCGTCCCCCTTGCGGCGACGGAACCGAACAGCGGCGTAGAGCATGAGGCCCCACGTGATGACCCCGACGCCGAGCACGGCGATCCAGCTGCCGACCCAGAGGTTCGTGACCCGGTCACCGCTGTCCGAGATCGACTGCGGCATGAACCCGTTGGAAACCTGACCCTGGCAGCCGGCGAGCGCCAACGCGCTCACTGCGACCAGACCCGTGACGCGCAGTCCCCTGCGCCGGCCGGATCGCGCCTGCGGCGCGGCGGTCATCGCCGGGGTGTCTTCGTGCTCAGGCACCAGGTGCACCTTTCATTCCGTATCCACACCCTACAAAGCAAAAAGGGCAACGCCCAGTGGGCGCATGCGTGCTCCTTGCGGAACCCTACCGCCATGGCACCCGTGATGTCTGGGAGGGTCCGGATAACGTTGCGGTGTGGCGAAAGAGTCCCCGATCGGCGTGTCTCGACGCCTCCTCGACGCAGCGTCCGGCCCACTCCACCCGGTGGCCCGGGAGACCCTCGTGGCGGCGCTGGAGGCGGGTTGGGCCGACCCGGCCCGTCTCTACGCGGAGGGCCGTCGCGCCGGCGCGCTGCTCGCGCGCGCCCGCGAGGTCATCGCGGCCGGGCTGGGCGTCCGCCCACCGGAGGTGACCTTCCTGCCCAGCGGCCCGACCGCTCTGGCCAGGGCCGTCGACGGGGTGTTGTATGCCGCTGAGCGCCGTTGCGCTCGCACCGTGGCCTCCGCTGTCGAGCACTCCGCCATCCTCGTCCCAGGGCGCGGCCGGGCCGCGCGATCGGCCGACGCGAGCCGATTCGCCGAGGTGCCGGTGAGGG
>DATMCA010000672.1:0-3996 GCA_035559015.1 Umezawaea sp.
CGCGGCCAGGCGGAGTCCCGAACTCGACGTGCTGCGGGGACTGCTGGCGCTCACCCGGTCACGGCGGCGCCCGCACCTGGTGACCGTCCTGGGCGCGGCGGGCGGCCTGGTCGACGAGGTGGTGGCGACGGCGCACGAGGACCGCGGGTTCCGCTGCCTCGTCGCCCGCACACCGGCGGACGTGGTCCGGTCCTGCTGCGGCATCGGTGAACTCGACTCGCCCGCCGCCGCACGGGACCGGCTCGGCCTGGTCGTCCGCAGGCTCGCCGGACCGGGACGGGCGGCGAACCTGTTGCCGTGCCTGGAGAACCTGCTGTGCGGCGTGGCCGTGGACGACCGGCGGGCGCAGCTCATCGCCCTGCGCAGGCTCCTGGAGCTGACGGCCGCCCACTGCCCGCTGGTCGTCGTCGTGGAGGACGTCGACCGCGCCGCCGGCGGGCCGTTGCGCGAACTGGTCGGCCTCATCACGTCCGGACCGCTGCTCCTGGTGGCCACGGCCGGTCCCGGCATGGACCTCGAAGGCTGGGGGAGCGGCTTCCCGGGAGTCACCGTGCTCACCCTCGCCGACCCGGCCGGGTCCGACACGACCTGTGTGGACCACGGTTGACGACGTCCTCCCGCGCGATACCCCGCCGCTATGCGCGCCGCGCAGACTTCGCCCAGCGATCGGCTCCCGGTCGCCGGGAGCTT
The DNA here is from genome assembly GCA_035559015.1 of Umezawaea sp. Classification (GTDB taxonomy): domain Bacteria; phylum Actinomycetota; class Actinomycetes; order Mycobacteriales; family Pseudonocardiaceae; genus Umezawaea. The sequence continues at coordinate 691 of DATMCA010000672.1, forward strand.
CGCGGATGGGCGCGCCCCGCCCCTGTTCTGGAGAGATGCGATGACGCTGGGATACCTGCTGGGTGGCGGAGTCGGCGCGGTGCCGCACGGCACGGAGCTCTACGACGCGTTCCCCGGCGTGCGACGCACGTACGACGAGGTCGCGGACCTGACCGGGATCTCGGTGGAGCGGATGCTCACCGGTGAACTGCCCGACGAGCTGCGCGAACGCCGGACCGTCGGCATGGTCCGCGAAGCCGCGATGGCGCTGTCCGTGCACGACCAGCTCGTGGTGGCGGGAGTGCGACCGGGCGCCATCGGCGGGCTGAGCCTCGGCGCGATGACCGCGTCGTGCCTGGCCGGAGCCGTGGACCGGGCGGCGTTCCTGGACGTGCTGGTGCGGTCCGGCGCGCACGAGGAACCGACCGACGGCCCCGAGGAGGGCCTGGCGATCGCCGCCCTGCCCACCCCGGAGGAAGCGGACGAGCTGACCGCGGGCGACGAGGTGTACCGGGCCGGGTACTTCGGCCGCACCGCCGACGGCTCGCAGGGCATCTACCTGCTGGCCGGCTACCTGGGCGCGCTGCACCGGCTGGCGGGCGACCGGCCCACCGGACAGGTGACCGTGCTGCCCGGCCGCGCGGTCGCCGTGCACACGCCGCTGCGCAACCACCTGCGCGACGCGCTGGCCCCGCACATCACCGGCATGTCCTTCAGCGCGCCGACCGTGCCGCTGTACTCGTGCTTCGACGACAAGCGGCTGGCCACCGCCGAGGACGTGCGGGACGTGTTCCTGCGCAACCCGGTGGACCCGATCGACCTCACCCAGGTGACCCGCGCGATGCACGCGGACGGCGTGGAACTCGGCGTGGTCATCGGCGGGTCGATCCCGGAAGGCCTGCTGTCGTTCCCCTTCCCGGTCGTGCACGTCCAGCGCCCCGAGGACATCGAGAAGCTGCTGATGACCAGCTACGAACTGGGAGTCGAGCCGGGCACCGCGCCATGACGGTGCCGGACCTGACCGCGGCCGACTGCGACCGGCTCGTCGACCACTGGCTGGGCACCGACCTCGACGCGTGGACCCGCGACGTCGTGCGACGGCACTTCGCCCCGGAGACCGGCAGCCCGTACTGGCTGCGCACCGCGTCGGAACTGCCGTTCGACCCGCGGGACATCACCCGGTACGACCAGCTGGCCGACCTGGGGCCGACGGACCTGGACCTGTTGCGCCGCACCGATCCCGCCGAGTTCGTGCCGCTGGCCGTCCCGCGCCCGCTCACCGGGCGGGTGTGGGACTCGGGCGGTACCACGGGTTCGCCGTGCCGCGTGTTCTACACGCCCGACATGATCGTGCACCGCGGCGTCTGGCGGCGGTGGTCGTTCGTGACCGAGGGCTTCGAGCCGGGCCGCCGCTGGTTGCAGGCGACGCCGACCGGGCCGCACCTGATCGGCAACGGCACCTGGGAGACCTCCGGGCTGCACGGCGGGATGACGTACGCGATCGACATGGACCCGCGGTGGGTCAAGCGGCTGATCACCGCGGGCAAGCTGGCCGAGGCCACCGACTACACCAACCACCTGCTGGACCAGATCCTCGACGTCCTCCAGGGCGACCGCGTCGACTACGTCAACACCACCCCGGCGCTGCTGAAAGCCCTGCTGCGCCGCGATCCCGCGGCGGTGGCGCGGCTGCGGGGCGTGCGGCTGAGCGGCACCCAGCTCAGCCCGCAGATGTACCGCGAGTTCGTCGCCGCGCTGGACGGCGGGATCTGCGGGCTGAGCTACGGCAACACCTTCGGCAACGCGGCCGGGCTGCCGGTCGAGCAGGGCGGCGACCTCATGCCGTACACGCCGAACTACCCGCAGGTGACGATGGCCGTGGTCGACCGGACCGACGGCCGCACCGTGGTGCCGCCGGGCGTGGTCGGGCGGGTGCGGTTGACGGTGCTGCACCGGGACCTGTTCCTGCCCAACGTGCTGGAGCGCGACGAGGCGATCCACCACCGGCCCACCTCGGGCCTGGCGGACGGCGTGGCCAACGTCCGGCCGCTGGCGATGGTGCGCACCGGCGTGGAAGGCCTGTACTGATACCGACTACCGCTCCGCGGGCGTCACGATCCGCCCGCGGACCTCGGCGGACGGGACGCCGGGAAGTCGGATCGTCACGAGCAGACCGCCCGCCGGGCGGGGTGCGAGCCTGAGGGTGCCGTCGTGGGCCCGGACGATGCTCCGCACGATGGCCAGCCCGAGGCCGACGCCCGCGTGCTCGTCGGCGCGGGCGCGTTCCGTGCCGCGCTGGAACGGCTCGGTGAGCGTCGGCACCAGGGTCGACGGGACCGGGAGGCCGGTGTTCTCGACCCGCAGCACGCTCGCGCCGTACCGCGTTCCGGTGTGGACGGTGACGGTGCCGCCCTCGGGGAGGTTGTGGACGATGGCGTTCTGCACGAGGTTCGTCACCATCCGCAGCATGAGCGCCGGGGAACCGGCCGCCTCCGTCGGCTCACCGGTGACGTCGAGCGTGATCCCGCGCTGTTCGGCGAGCGGGAGCAGCGTTTCGGCGGCCTCCTCGGCGAGCAGCGAGAGGTCGACGGGGTCGCGGGCGAAGGTCCCGCTGTCGGCGCGGCTGAGCAGCAGGAGGGCCTCGGTGAGGTCGATCGCCCGCGCGTTGACGGTGTGCAGGCGTTCGACGAGTTCACCCTGGTCCCGCGCGGGGTCCTTGCGGGCGACGTCGAGGAGCGCCTGCGAGATCGCCAGCGGGGTGCGGAGTTCGTGGGACGCGTTCGCGGCGAACCGCTGCTGCTCGGCGACGTGGGATTCGAGCTGTTCGAGCATCGTGTCGAACACGTCGGCGAGTTCGCGGAACTCGTCCCGCGGGCCCTCCATGCGGATCCGGTGGGACAGCGACCCCTCGGAGGCCGTTCGGGCCGCGTCCGCGATCCGGGTGAGCGGCGCGAGCATCCGACCGGCGAGCACCCACCCTCCCACGAGGCCGAAGACCAGCAGGACCACCAGCGTGGTGAGCGCGAACGGCGCGAAGGCGCGCAGGATGGCGGTCCGGTTGATCAGGAAGTTGCCGGTGGTCCGGAACGCGTTGTCGGGGAGGCCGTGCAGGTAGAAGACCGCCACGGCCGCGAACAGCAGCGTGACCGCGAGCATCAGGAACCCGGCGTAGCTGAGCGCGAGCTTGAGCCGAACGCTCAGCCCCGGCTCCCTGTCCACGGTCGTGGTCCGCACCAGCGGAGCCTAGGCGGCGTCGTATATCGACCGCGTATGAAGGGTGGGCGCTCGAACGGGTGCGGCCAAGCTCACGAACCGCCCTGCGGGTGG
>DATMCA010000673.1:0-6401 GCA_035559015.1 Umezawaea sp.
GACCAACCACGAGTACACCACCGAACCGATGATGTTCCGCGGGTACAGCGCGGACAACCCGACCGAGGAGCAGGTCCGCATCGCCTGGGCGGCGCACGGCCTGTCCGTCGTGATGGTCAAGCGGACCCCGTTCTCCGGGCAGCTCACGCCGTCGTTCAGCCGGTACAACCGCAGGTTCACCATGACCACGCCGTTCGAGTTCCGCGGTCCCGCCGCGGGCAGCGACCTGCTCAAGACCTCGGTCGACCCGACCGGCAAGCGCGTGCTCGGCACGCTCAACAACTGCTCGGGCGGCGTGACGCCGTGGGGCACGATCCTGTCCGGCGAGGAGAACTTCAACCAGTACTTCGGCAACGCCGCGACGCTCAACGACCCGAGGCTGACCCGCTACGGCGTCACCGGCACGGCCACCACGCGCAAGTGGGAGCGGTTCGACAAGCGGTTCGACCTCGCGCGGGAACCCAACGAGGTCAACAGGTTCGGCTGGGTCGTCGAACTCGACCCGAACGACCCGGACTCCACGCCGGTCAAGCACACCGCGCTCGGCCGCTTCAAGCACGAGACCGCCAACGTCCGCGTCGCCGACGACGGCCGGGTCGTCGCGTACTCCGGTGACGACGAGCGGTTCGAGTACATCTACAAGTTCATCTCCAACGGCAAGGTGCGCAAGGGGAACAGCCGGGCCGCACGGCGCCACAACATGACGCTGCTCGACGACGGCACGCTCTACGTCGGCCGCTTCACCGGCGACAGCCCGCCCGCCGAGGTCGACGGCTCCGGCAGGCTGCCGTCCGACGGGAACTTCGACGGTTCCGGCGAGTGGATCCCGCTGGCCGCCGGGAACAGGTCGTTCGTCCCCGGCATGACCGCCGAGGAGGTCTACGTCTTCACCCGGCTCGCGGGCGACAAGGTCGGCGCGACGAAGATGGACCGGCCCGAGGACATCCAGGCGCACCCGAAGACCGGCGTCGTCTACTGCGCGCTGAGCAACAACGTCGACCGCGGCAAGCCGGGCAAGGAAGGCGCGACCGAGCCGAACCCGCGCCTGCTCAACAAGCACGGCCAGGTGCTGGAGCTGACCGAACGCCGGGGTGACGCGCTGGCGTTGACGTTCTCCTGGAACCTGTTCCTGGTCTGCGGCGATCCGGCGGCGCCGGACACCTACTTCGCGGGCTTCCCGAAGGACCAGGTGTCGCCGATCTCCAGCCCGGACAACGTGGCGTTCGACCCGCACGGCAACCTGTGGATCTCCAGCGACTCGGCCGCCGTGCTCAACGGCAACAACGACGGCCTGTTCGGCGTCCCGGTGGCCGGTCCGCAACGCGGCCACCTCAAGCAGTTCCTCACGGTGCCGCGCGGCGCGGAGACGTGCGGACCGGTCATCACCGAGCGCGTGGTGACGGTCTGCGTGCAGCACCCCGGCGAGGTGGACGGGGCGACGGCGGACAACCCGGTGTCGCACTGGCCGGACGGCGGCACGAGCCAGCCGAGGCCGTCGGTCGTCGCGGTGTGGAAGCAGGGGCGGCGCCAGCCGGACGAGATCGGCTCCTGAGGTGCCCTGATCGGCGGGTGTTCGTCTTGCGTTCACCTCGATGTCCACTGGACAACCGCTTCTCCTCTTACGGTCGGCCGGTTCCCACCGATCCACCACGGAGGTCCGCGTGTCCGCACCCGTCGATCGGGCTCGTCGCCTGCTACCACTGCTGCTGCCCAACCACCCGCTGGGGCGGTCGGAGACGACCTGCCTCTACCGCTGTGCCAACGCCTGCGCGCACGACGCCCCGAACACCTCGGACAACGCCTACTTCGGCGACGTCGTCCGCGAGGTCGTCAGCCGCCGCGGTGTGCTCAAGGCGGGCGCCGTGCTCGCGGTGGCCGGTGCGGGCGCGACGGCACTCGGCACCGGTACCGCCGCCGCGGCGCCGGACGTCACGATCGACGCCGACCTGGGTGGCGGCCGCCGCAAGGACGGCCTGAACTTCACCGCCGTCGCCCCGAACACCGAGGACCGGATCGTCACGGCGGACGGCTACGAGTCCGCCGTCGTGATCCGCTGGGGCGACCCGGTCGTGCCGGGCGCGCCCGCGTTCGACTTCGACCACCAGACGCCCGAGGCGCAGGCCCTGCAGTTCGGCTACAACAACGACTTCTGCGGCCTGGTCCCGCTCGACGGCTGGAACCGCTGGCTCATGGGCAGCAACCACGAGTACACGACGGAACCGTTCCTGCACAAGGGTTACGACGCCAACAACCCCACCGAGGCGCAGGTCAAGATCGGTTGGGCCGCGCACGGGTTCTCCGTCGTCGTGGTCGAGCAGGACCACCGCAGCGGCAAGCTCGTCCCGAAGCTGGACCGCAAGTACAACCGCCGCATCACCGCGACCACGCCGTTCGCGGTCGACGGTCCGGCGGCGGGCAGCAAGTTCCTGAAGACGTCGACCGACCCGACCGGCAAGCGCGTGCTCGGCACGTTCGGCAACTGCGCGGGCGGCGTGACGCCGTGGGGCACGATCCTGTCCGGCGAGGAGAACTTCAACGGCTACTTCGCCGGTGGCGCCTCGATCACCGACCCGGTCGCGCTGGCCCGCGCCACCCGCTACGGCCTGCCGGGAGCGGCGACCGAGCGCAAGTGGGAGAGGTTCGACAAGCGCTTCGACCTCGCGCAGGAGCCGAACGAGTTCAACCGGTTCGGCTGGGTCGTCGAGATCGACCCGCACGAGAAGGACTCCGCGCCGGTCAAGCACACCGCGCTCGGCCGGTTCAAGCACGAGGGCTGCACCATCCGGGTCGCCAAGGACGGCCGGGTCGTGGCCTACATGGGCGACGACGAGCGCTTCGACTACATCTACAAGTACGTGTCGAAGAACAAGATCGTGAAGGGCGACAGCCGCCGCGCGCGGGAGCAGAACAAGAAGCTGCTCTCCGACGGCACGCTGTACGTGGCGAAGTTCAGCGGCAACAGCCCGGTCGCCGAGATCGACGGCACCGGCAAGCTGCCGTCGGACGGCCACTTCGACGGCACCGGTGAGTGGATCAAGCTCGTCAGCGGCGACCGGTCGTTCGTGGACGGCTTCACCGCCGAGGAGGTGTACGTCTTCACCCGGCTCGCCGCGGACAAGGCGGGCGCCACGAAGATGGACCGCCCCGAGGACATCGAGGCCAGCCCGCGCACCGGCAAGGTGTACGCGGCGCTGACCAACAACACCGACCGCGGCAAGCCCGGCAAGGAGGCCGGCACGGAGATCAACCCGCGCGTCGGCAACAAGAACGGCCACGTCCTGGAGTGGGAGGAGAACCGCGGCGACCCGACCGCGACGACGTTCCGCTGGACGCTGCTGCTGGTCTGCGGCGACCCGTCGACCGCCGACACCTACTTCGGCGGCTACGACAAGTCGCAGGTCAGCCCCATCTCGTGCCCGGACAACGTGGCGTTCGACAGCAGCGGCAACCTGTGGATCTCCACCGACGGCAACGCGCTGGGCTCCAACGACGGCCTGTTCGCCGTGCCGGTCGAGGGCCGCTACCGCGGGCGGGTCAAGCAGTTCCTGACCGTGCCCAAGGGCGCCGAGACCTGCGGTCCGGTGATCAACGACCGGTTCATCCTCGTGTCGGTGCAGCACCCCGGTGAGATCACCGGCGCCAGCGCCGACAACCCGCTGTCGCACTGGCCGGACGGCGGCGCGAGCCAGCCGCGCCCGTCCGTCGTGGTGGCCTGGAAGAAGGACAACGGCCGCATCTGCGACTGAGTCCATTCGAGACGGTGGCCGTGGACACCCCTGTGTCCACGGCCACTTTTCTTTGTTGAACCACGCCGAACGACCACCCGTGTCATGGGTGGCTGCACCGCGGACAGCCGGTTCCCCTCAACGGCCATCCCCTCAGGAGTGCACAGTGAAGCGTGTCCAGTTCATCGGTCTGACCCTCGGAACCCTCGCACTGGCGGGCGTGACGTCGGCGTGCGGCGCCGCCACGGCGGGCACCGCCCAGCCCGCCCCGTCCTCCTCCGCTTCCGCGGAGAAGCAGGACGTCAAGGTCGCCGACGTGCTGAAAGTGCCCGAGGGCAACAAGCTCGTCGGCAAGTACGAGGCCGCGGGCGTGCAGGCCTACACCTGCGCCGCCGGCACGTGGAAGCTGCTCGAACCCGCCGCCACGCTCGTCGACAAGGACGCCAAGCCGATCGTGCTGCACTCCCGCGGCCCGGTCTGGGTGTCCACTGTGGACGGCAGTGCCGTCGAGGCCGGTGCCGTCGACGGCGCCAAGGTCGACCGGCCCGGCGCGATCCCGGAGCTGCTGCTCAAGGCCAAGGCCGTGCGCGGCGACGGCCTGCTGGGCGGCGTGACCTACGTGCAGCGCCTCGACACCGAGGGCGGCGTCGCCCCGACCGGCACCTGCCAGTCCAACGTCCAGGTGTCCGTGCCCTACACCGCCCTCTACACGTTCTACGCGTCGGCCTGATCCGCCGGTCGTCCTGCGGTTCGGCCGAGCCGCAGGACGACCAGCGCGGCCGACACCATGCAGATCCCCACCACCCACAGGCCCGCGCGCTGCGTGCCGGTCCAGTCGCGCAGCCAGCCCGTCACGTACGGGCCCGCGAACCCGCTGACGTTGCCGAGCGAGTTGATCAGCGCGATGCCGCCCGCCGCGGCGGCACCGGTCAGGAAGTTCGTCGGCAGCGCCCAGAACGTCGGCAGCGCCGCGCACACCCCCACCGCGCAGACGGTCACGGCGGCCATCGCGGCGACCGGGTTGCCGAGGTAGAGGGCGATCGGGATGGCGACCCCGCCGACCAGCACCGGCAGGGCCACGTGCCACGTCCGTTCGCGGGTCCGGTCGCCGTGCCGCGCCCACGGCACCATCACGACGGCGCCGACCACGTACGGGACCGCGTTCACCAACCCGCGTTCCACGACCGACATCGTCGTGCCGAACTGCTGCTCGAAGCCCGCGATGATCGTCGGCAGGAAGAACCCCAGCGTGTAGAGGCCGTAGACGACGCCGAAGTAGACGAACGCCAGCGCCAGGACCCTCGGGTGCGTCAACGCCTTCCGCAACGGCCAGTGGTGCTCGGCCTCGGTGCGCCGCTGCTCCTCCAGCAGTTCGCGCGCCAGCCACCGCCGTTCCCCGGCCGTCAGCCACTTCGCGTCCGACGGCCGGTCCGTCAGGTAGAACCACGTGACCACGGCCAGCAGCAGCGCGGGAACGCCCTCGACCAGGAACATCACCCGCCAGCCGGACAGCCCGAGCCACCCGTCGCCCGCCTGGATCAACAACCCGGACATGGTCGCGCCCAGCGCCGACGAGATCGGGATGGCCGCCATGAACAGCGCCACGACCCGCGCCCGCTCCGACGCCGGGAACCAGTACGTCAGGTACAGGATGATGCCGGGGAAGAAGCCGGCCTCGGCCACGCCCAGCAGGAACCGGAGCAGGATCAGCACGGACCCGTTCGGCACGAACGCCATCGCGGTCGCCAGCACGCCCCAGGTGACCATGATCCGCGCGATCCACCGCCGCGCCCCGAACCGGTGCAGCGCCAGGTTGCTCGGCACCTCCAGCAGCAGGTAGCCGATGAAGAAGATGCCCGACGCGAACCCGAACGCCGTCGCCGTGAGCTGGAGCTCCTCGCGCATCCCGTTCGGCCCGGCGAAGCCGATGTTCACCCGGTCGAGGTAGTTCACGAAGTACAGCAGGCACAGGTACGGCACGAGTCGCAGCGCGACCTTCCGCACGACACGGGAGCGCGGTTCGGTGTCCACCCACCTGACCCTAGGGTTCAGGGATGTCTCCTGTCGCTTTGATCACCGGCGCCTCGCGCGGCATCGGCGCGGCCATCGCCCGGTCGCTGTCGGACACCCACGAACTCCTCCTGGGCGGGCGGGACCCAGAGGCCCTCAAGGCCCTGGCCGCCACCCTCCCCAACGCCCGCCCGTGGCAGGTCGACATCACCGACCACGCCGCGCTCGCCGACGCCGTGACGTCGATCGACCGCCTCGACGTGCTGGTGCACAGCGCGGGGGTCACCGAGCTGGGGCACGTCGCCGACTCGCCGCCGGACCTGTGGCGCCGCACGTTCGACCTGAACGTCTTCGCGGTGGCCGAGCTGACCAGGTTGCTGCTCCCGGCGCTGCGCGCCACCAGCGGCCAGGTGGTGCTGATCAACTCCGGTGCGGGCCTGCGCGCCAACCCGAACTGGGGTGCCTACGCGGCCAGCAAGTTCGCCCTCCGCGCCTTCGGGGACTCACTTCGGGCCGAGGAGGAGCGCGACCACGGCATCCGCGTCACGTCCGTCCACCCCGGTCGGGTCGACACGGACATGCAGCGCGACGTCCGCGCCCAGGAGGGCGGCGAGTACGAGCCGCGGTTCTACCTGGAGGCCGACTCCGTGGGCCGCGCGGTCGCCG
>DATMCA010000674.1:0-5230 GCA_035559015.1 Umezawaea sp.
TGCACCTCCGGTCCGTGCGGATCGGTGCCCGGTCCGGCGATCTCGACGACCCCGTCCGCGGTGGCCCACTCCCAGCCGTCGGCGCTGGTCCCCTCCAGCGCGGCCCGCGGGTCGCGGCGCAGGTTGGCGACCTTGGCCGTCCCCGCCGACGTCGACACGAGGACGACCCCGTTCGCGCGGTCGTAGAACGGCTGCACCGGCGACAGCTGCGGCCTGCCGTCGGACTTGATCGTCGCCAGCACCCCCAGGCTGCTGCCGGCGAGCAGCCCGTGCGGGTCGAAAGCCCCACTCATCCCGTTGTTCCCCTTCGGTTCCCACGCTCCGGTCCACACGGTCGCACGGACCGGCGGGGCCCGACAGTGGCGGGAGCGACAACATTCGAACGGTTCCCGCCGCACCGCCACCGTCCACACCGGACTCGACGGGTGGCGGGCCGCCTCAGAAGCTGCGCAGCACCGACGCCACGACGCCCAGCACGACCGCCTTGTCCCCGTCCAGCACGGGGTAGGCCCGGTTGCGCGGTTCGAGGAACACGTGGCCGTTGCGGCGGCGGTACACCTTCACGGTGGCCTCGTCGTCGATCATCGCGGCGACGATCTGGCCCGAGTGGGCCTCGGACTGCTGGCGCACCACCACGATGTCGCCGTCGCAGATCGCCGCGTCGACCATCGAGTCGCCCCGCACGCGCAGGCCGAACACGGTGCCGCGCCCGGTGATCCCGCGCGGCAGCGACAGCACGTCGTCGACGTGCTCCTCGGCCGCGATGGGACTTCCGGCGGCGATGTGGCCGACGACGGGCACCGACACCGCGTCGTCCGACTCGCGCCGCTCCGGCTCCCGCAGGAACGAGCGCACGTCCATCGGACGCGACACGGACTCGCCGCGGCGCAGGAAACCCTTGTCCTCCAGGCTCGCCAGGTGCTTGGACACCGAGGACGACGACCGCAGGCCCACGGCTTCACCGATCTGCCTGCTGCTCGGCGAATACCCGTGCCGCACCGACCAGTCCCGGATCGCCACGAGTATCTGCTGCTGCCGCGGGGGCAGGGCGGAGGCGTCGAGGTCGTCGAAATCGTCGTAGGCGGTCACCCGGCGAATGGTAAACGTCGACCCCGACAATCCCGCCGGCGGTGTGGGTGATCTAGATCAGCGGGCCGGAATATGTCCCCCGAAAGGATGACGAGCGCTATTCCGCCGACAGCACGGCCCGGCGCCTGCGGCGGTGCGCGGCCATGACCACGGGCGCGTTGACCGCGCCGTACCCCCGGTACCCGCCGATCCGCTGCACGACCTCGAAGTACACGCGGTCGCCGAGCACCTCCGTGCAGAAGTGCAGGAATTCGCCGTTCCCGTCCCGGTCGTACAGAACGGAGAACTCGCGCAGCGAGGCGAGGAAATCGGGGCCGGGCGCGAACCTCGCGTCGAGGTCGTCGTAGTAGTTGTCGGGGATGTCCAGCAGGGGCGCGCCCAGGTCCCGCATCCGGCGCGCGCTGGCGAGGGCGTCGTCGGTGCCGAACGCGACGTGCTGCGGCTCGCGGACGTCGGGGCCCCACGTGCCGCGGCGCACCAGCGTGGAGTCGAGCGCGATGCGGACGCGGTGGCCGCGGTCGACGACGGAGTGCCTGCGCACCAGGCCGAACGGCGCGGCGAACTCGGTCTCGTCGTCCAGGTCGAGCCCGAGGACCGCGCGGTAGAACAGGCCCGCCTGCTCGAAGCGGTCGAACGGCTCGGTGAGGCCCACGTGGTCGGTGGCGAGCACCCCGGCGTCGACGTGGTCGGCGGTGTCGAGCGGGGCGAAGTCCGCGAGCCAGTCCAGGTCGTCGCGGCAGAAGATCACCGACGTGCCGTCGGGCGCGGCGACCGAGGTGCCGCCCAGCGGCGGGGCGAGGAACGACGCGGCGCGGGCCGACGACGCGGCCGGGTCGGGGCTGGACACGGCCACGGCGGTCACGGCCGCGTGGCCGCCGGAGGAGGGGTCGCGGTGGTTGAGCACGATCCGCGCCTCGCCCTGCCGCCACAGCTCCACGGGCTTGGTCCGGTGCCGTCCGGCGGCGGTGAACCCGAGGCCGGTGAGCGCAGACCCGATCCGCGCGGAGGTGGCGTCGTCGACGTCCAACTCGGTGAAGGCGTGGCCCCCCAGCACGGGCGCGGCGTCCGGCCGTTCCTGGAGCAGGAGCAGCGACCGCATCGCGTCGACGGCCGCGGCACGGGGATCGGACTGCCGGAAGACGTCGTTGAACACCTCCAGCGACAGCGGTCCGGCGTAGCCGGTGGCCAGCACGTGGTCGACGAACGAGGTCAGGTCGAACGCGCCCTGGCCGGGGAACAGCCGGTGGTGGCGGCTCCACTGGAGCACGTCCATCCGCAGCCTCGGCGCGTCGGCCAGTTGCAGGAAGAACACCTTGTCGCCGGGGATGGTCCGGATCGCGACCGGGTCCACCTCCCTGGACAGCACGTGGAAGCTGTCCAGGCACACGCCGAGCGCCGGGTGGTCGGCGGCGCGCACGACGCGCCACGCGCGGTCGTAGGTGTTGACGAACCGGCCCCAGGCCAGCGCCTCGTAGGCCACGCGCAGACCGCGTTCCCCGGCGCGTTCGGCGAGGGTGCGCAGCTGCTGGGCGGCCAGGTCGTCGTCGTCCACCGCGTCCGGCGACACCGACGAGCACACCAGGATCGTGTCCGTGCCGAGCCGCTCCATCACGTCGAACTTCAGCTCGGCGCGCCGCAGGTTGCGCGCGAGCACGTCGGGCGGCACCGCCTCGAAGTCGCGGAACGGCTGGTAGAGGTCGATGGACAGGCCGAGTTCCGCGCACTCCCGCCGCACCCGCTCGGGCGACCACGGCGAGGCGAGCAGGTCGTTCTCGAAGATCTCCACGCCGTCGAACCCGGCCGCCGCGGCGGCGGCCAGCTTGTCCTCCAGCGTGCCGGACAGGCACACGGTGGCGATCCCGCGTCGGCGGTCAGCGGACACGGGACGTCCTCTCCCCCGAGGTGCGCACGAGGTGGTCGAAGTGGCTCAGCATCCGGTCGACGTCGGGTTCCTCGCCGGTGAAGAGCCTGAACCCCTGCGCGGCCTGGTAGGCGAACATCCGGCCGCCGTCGAGCACGCGGCAGCCCCGCGCCCTCGCCGCGGTGACCAGGGCGGTGTCGAGCGGCCGGTACACGACCTCCGCGACCCACAGGTCCCGGCGCAGCAGGTCGGCGGGCAGCGGGAGGCCGGGGTGCTCGGCCATGCCGGTCGGGGTGGCGTGCACGAGCCCGGTGGCCGCGGCGACCGCCGCCGCGAGGTCGGCGTCGCCGTGCCCGGCACTCGCCCTGGCGGCGCCGAACCGCGCCCTCAGCGACGAGGCCAGCGCCTCACCGCGGTGCCGGTCCAGGTCGAAGATCCGCACGGTGCCCGCTCCCGCCGTGAGCAGCCCGTGCGCCACCGCGGCGCCCGCGCCACCCGCTCCGAGCAGGACGACGGAGGCGAGGCCCGCCCCCGGCAGCCCGACGGCGAGACCGCGGGTGAAGCCGGACCAGTCGGTGTTGTGGCCGATCGCCCGGCCGCCCTCGAACACCACCGTGTTCACCGCGCCGAGGGCTTCGGCGTCGGCGGACAGCTCGTCGAGGTGCGGCAGGACCGCCTGCTTGCACGGGTGGGTGATGTTGAGACCGCGGTAGCCCGCGTCGCGGGTGATCGCCAGGATGTCGCCGATCGCCTCGGGCGGCAGCCCCCAGTCGGCGAGGTCGATCCGCCGGTACCGGTAGCGCACGCCCAGCCTGCGCGCCTCCCCCTCGTGCAGCGCGGGGCTCAGCGAGGGCCCGATGCCCGATCCCACGAGGCCGACCAGGAGCGCGCCCCGCGCCAGGTCGGCGTGCTCGCGGACCGCGTCGGGGAACGAGGTGTGGGACATCGGCGACCTCTCCTCGTAATGTACGAACTGGTGAGTTAGTTGTACCCCACGGCGGGCGGCACGGGGAAGAGGCCACCTAGAGTGGTGGCACCACCCGTGGCGAGGAAGGAAGTCCGTGGCCGCACCGCCCTCCGGGAACGCGCCGACCGTCGACCGCTCCCGCGACGCCGAGCGCACCAGGGCCGAGATCCTCGCCGTCGCCGCGCACGAGTTCGCCGACAAGGGCTACGACGGCGCGCGGGTGGACGAGATCGCCGCCAAGACCCGCACCACGAAGCGGATGATCTACTACTACTTCGGCGGCAAGGAGCAGCTCTTCATCGAGGTCCTCGAACGCTCGTACACCGTCATCCGCTCCATCGAGCGCGACCTCGACGTCGAGCACCTGGACCCGATCGACGCCCTGCGCAGCCTCGCCGAGCTGACGTTCGACCACCACGAGTCGCACCCGGACTTCGTGCGACTGGTCAGCATCGAGAACATCCACCGCGCCGAGCACATCGCGCACTCGACCGAACTGGCCGGGCTGGCGAACCCCGCGCTCGACGTCCTGACCCGCATCCTGGACCGGGGTCGCGCCGCCGGGTACTTCCGCGACGACGTCGACGCGCTGGACGTGCACATGGCCATCAGCGCGTTCTGCGTGTTCCGCATCGCGAACCGGCACACGTTCAACGCCATCTTCGACCGCGACATGCTGGACCCGGCCCGCCGCGACCACCACCGGCGCATGGTCGGCGACCTGCTCGTGAGCTACCTGACCTCTCGCTGAACCCTTGACACGGGGGTGACGAGTCCTCACCATCTCCGCTATTAACTACCTAGTACGTACGTAGCCGGTCCCTGTTCTGCAACGGAGCACTGACAGAGGAGCCCAACGTGGCCGCACAGCCCGCCGGTCCCACGCTCACGCCCGGCAAACCCCGCAAGGCCGCTCTCGCCGCGTGGATCGGGAGCGCACTGGAGTACTACGACTTCTTCATCTACGGGACCGCCGCGGCGCTGGTCTTCGGCAAGATCTTCTTCCCCACGTCCAGCCCGGCCACCGGCACCCTGCTGGCACTGGCGACGTTCGGCGTCGGCTACCTGGCCCGCCCGGTCGGCGCGGTGGTCCTCGGCCACGTCGGCGACCGCTTCGGCCGCAAGCGGGTGCTGGTGTTCACGTTGCTGCTGATGGGTTTCTCGACGTTCCTCATCGGCTGCCTGCCCACCTACGACGACATCGGCGTCGCCGCGCCGGTGCTGCTGGTCATCACCAGGCTGCTGCAAGGCCTGTCCGCCGCCGGCGAGCAGGCGGGCGCGAACTCCATGACCCTGGAGCACGCCCCGGACCA
>DATMCA010000675.1:0-6944 GCA_035559015.1 Umezawaea sp.
ACGACGGGCAGTCGCTCGGACCGCGGTCTCCGGTGTGGTGGCGGTGGCCATGGCCCTCGTGGTGGCGGGCCCCGGCTCCGCCGCTCCACCGCCCCCGCCGAACCCCAGCGACACCGAGATCAGCGCGGGCCGGGCGGACGCCGACGCCAAGGCCGCCAGGGTCGGCGAGCTGACCGGTGAGCTGACCCAGGCCGAAGCCCGCCTCCAGGAGCTGACCGACGACGTCTCGTACAAGATGGAGTCGGCCAACAAGGCCAGGGTCGACCTGGAGACCGCGCAGGCCGAGGCCGCGAAGGCGCTGACCGACGCCGAGTCCGCCAAGGTCGAGGCGGACGCCGCGGGCAAGGCCGTCGAGGACAGCCGCCGCGACCTGGACGAGTTCGCCGCCGCCAGCTACCAGCAGGGCAGCACCATCGGGTCCATCAGCGCCTACTTCGGCGCCAGCAGCCCCGAAGACCTCCTGGCCCGCGCCCAGCTGCTCGAAGCCGTGTCCGGGTCGAGCCTCAACGCGATGGACCAGATCGAGCGCAGCCGCACGGAGAAGGCGAACAAGGACTCCGCCGCCCGCGCCGCGCTCGACGTCGCGAACCAGAAGCAGGCCGCCGCCGACGAGGCCAAGAAGGTCGCCGACGACGCGCAGGCCGTCGCCGTGCTCGCCCAGCAGAACCAGGCGGGCCAGGCCGCCCTGATCCGGGAGAACAAGGCGGGCGTCGAGGCCCAGCTCGCCGAGGCGCTCGGCGCGGTCGACGGCCTCACCGCCCAGCGCGCCCAGTACGACCAGTGGACCGCCGACAAGCAGCGCGAGGACGACGAGAACGCCCGCCGCGCCGCCGAAGCGGCCGCCGCGTCCCAGGAGGAGGAGCAGGACGACGGCCCCGTCTACCAGGCCGAGCCCGCTCCGCACCCCCAGTACGCCGAGGCCGTCCCGAGCGGCGACGGCGTCGAGGTCGCCATCTCGCGCGCCATGGAGTACCTCGGCACGCGGTACTCGTGGGGCGGCGGCAACTACAACGGCCCCACCGTGGGAATCCGCGACGGCGGCGTCGCCGACTCCTACGGCGACTACTACAGCGTCGGCTTCGACTGCTCGGGCCTGATGATGTACGCCTTCGCGGGCGCCGGCGTCTACATCCCGCACTACAGCGGCTACCAGTACAACTCCGGCCGCAAGGTCCCGCTCAACCAGGCGGAGCGCGGCGACATGCTCTTCTGGGGTCCCGGCGGCGGCACCCACGTCGCCCTGTACCTCGGCGGCGGCATGATGGTCGAGGCCCCGTACTCCGGCTCCAGCGTCCGCGTCTCCCCGGTGAGGTACGGCGGCATCATGCCGTACGCGACCCGACTGCTCTGACCGCCATTCGCGATATTCGACTTCGGGCGGGAATAACTCCGCAATCGTGCGGATTGTGAAATGCTCCATTCGGATGTTCCGCACCGGCTCCCCATCGTTATGACATGCTGGTTCAGCCGGTGTCCCGACCACTCGACCGGGTGAACCATTGCCAGTGCCGCCCGGTTGCCCAACAATCGACGTCCACCGCGACCTCGGCAGCGCCGAGTCCGGCTAAAGTAGCTACGGTGCACCCGCCTTGGGGGCGATTTCGTGGGGGTGGTGCGTCGTGGCGTTACACCGGGCGATTGTCCTGCTCGACATCGCGGGCTTCACGGATCCACTGCGCACCGCAGAGGACCAGAAAACGATGCACGACGCCCTTTACGCGATGCTGAGGACCTCGCTCGACGAGGCCGGTGTCGACCTCGGGCGGTGCTCGGTCGAGGACCGTGGCGACGGCGCGATGGTCCTGGTCCCGCCGGAGTTCCCGAAGATCCTGCTCGCCGACCAGTGGCCCGCCCGGCTGGCCGCCGCCCTGCGCAGGCACAACGCGGTGCACGCCGAGTCGTCGAGGATGCGGTTGCGGGTCGTCCTGCACGCGGGCGAGGTGCACCAGAACAGCAACGGCGTGGTCAGCCAGGCGGTCAACCTGGCCTTCCGCCTCCTGGACGCCCAACCCGCGCGCGAGGCGCTCGCCGAGTCCGGCGGGGTGCTCGCCCTGGTCGCCTCCGTCCCGTTCTACGAGGAAGTGGTCCTGGCCGACCCGGCCGCCGATCCCGCGTCCTACTGCCGGATCCCCGTTTCGGTCAAGCGCACCGACACGTTCGCCTGGCTCCGACTGCCGGACGTCAACGGCATCGCACCTCGCCGGGAAACGAATCCCGCCGCCAAGTCGTTGAGCGTTTTCGAACTGGTCGACGCGGTGATGGCTGTCGGGGTGATGGGTGATGTGGCGGGTAGACAGTCGGTGATCGATCTGTTGCGTCCGGAAATCGCTTCTTCGGTGTCGCATGATCCGCGGGGCAGGGTGCACGTGGTGTCTTTGGTGCGTACGTGTCTGCGGTACGAGGGTGGGTGGGTGGAACTGGTGGGGGTGTTGCGGGCGTTTGACGGGAATTCGCCTGCGGTGCGCCACTTGGACGAGATGACCCGGAATTGGTCGTCGGACCCGCCGCGCTGAATCGGGCGGTGGTGAACGGGGACGACCAGTCGACGAGGGAGAGGTGAGGGGTGCGATTACCGATCGGTCCGGACGCTTCGCTGTGGATCCTCGTCGACGCGCTGGAGCAGGTGCACGTCCTGCGTGACCCGTACAGCCGGACGCTGTGCCTCGACGTGCTCGCCGTTCGCCTGGGGTTCAGCCTCCAGGCGCCGGTGCACCTGACGACCCGTTCGCACCTGTTCAGCATCGTGCTCGCGTGCGACCAGCACAGGTCCGGGTTGGACACGCTCATCGAGGTCCTGGAGAAGATGGAACCGGGGTCGGCCGCGGTCCGCCGGGCCGCCCAGGTGCTGGAGAGCATGCGTGCCGCCGACCTGCTGGCCGACCGGGACCGCGAGCGGCTGGTGGAGCTGTTCTCCCGGACCACCTGCACGCGGGTGGCGGAGCTGTGCCGGGCCGCGGCCGGTCCGGCGGCCGCGGAGCCCCCGGAGGAGCCGCAGGAGCTGACCGCCGCGCTGGCGTACCTGGAGCGGCTCAACGCCCGGTCGGACGGCGTGCCGCCGGTGGTGGTGTTCGTCGAACTCCTCGCGGGGGCGCTCGACGAGCCGCTGTCGGACCAGTACCGGGAGTGGAACGACCAGCAGGCGCGCAAGCTGGGCGTGGTCGACCAGTTGATGTCCATGCGCCACCAGGCCGTCGAGCCGCGCCAGCACGACCGGCGAGTGGAAGCCTGCCTGGTGCTGAGGATCGAACGCCACGGCTTCGACCGGAACGTCTTCGTGCTCACCGACTGGCGGCAGGCCCACCCGACCGGGTGGTACCCGCAGCGCGGCGACGACTTCGTCGGCACGCTCGCGGAGATCGAGGCGCAGGTCGCCGACCTGGTGGAGGAGGCGGAAGCGCAGTGGGCCCGGCACGCGGCCTCCATCCGGGTCGAGTTCCTGCTGCCCCACGAACTGCTCAACCTGCCCGTCGACCAGTGGAAGCTCGAAGCGAGCACGGACCTGCCCCAGCCGCTCGGCCTGCGCTACCAGGTCGTGCTGCGGAGCCTGGAACGCGCCCGCACGCACCGCTGGCACCGGGAGTGGAGGCACCGGTGGGCGAAGCTCCGGTCGAGCCAGGACCACACGGTCAACGGCACGCCGATGACGCACTGGTGCTCGGCGAAGACGCGCGACCTGAGCGAACTCGAAGCGCTGCTGGTGCTGCGCGAGGAACTGGTGTCGCTGGTGCTAAGCGCTCCGCCACCGCCCGCGCCGCCCACCACCGTCGACGAGGTCGTCGTGGGCCTGCGCAACGGCCTGCCGGTGATGATCTGGCACCGCGACGACGGTTCCCACCGCCCGTTCGACGCCGCGGTCCGGCCCCTGCTCCGAGGGCTGGGCGAGCTGCCGGAGCGGGTGAGGCAGCTGCGGGGGCGCGCGCCGGGAGCCAACCGGTCCACCGGGCGCATCGGGGGGCACGTGTCCCTGCTGTGGGACGACCCCGACCGGCCAGTCGAACCGGTGGAACTCCCCACCGCCCCGTGCAAGGAGGTACCCGCCCAATGAACCCGACGGACCCGAACGGCGACGGCGACGCGCGCTGGTGGATCTACCGAGGCACCGGCAGGCCACGCGAGGACGCCGATCCGACCGCCGTCCTGCCGCCGCCGCCCTCGTGGCGGACGTTCGACGGCGGCCCGGTCACGTCCGTGGACCTCGCCGGTGGGCAGGCGGAGTACGAGCGCAGGCTCGGCGTCACGTCGGCCGTGCGGATGCGGGACAAGCCGACCGACGAGGTCACGATGGTCAACGCGGCCCTCTACCTGCGTCGCCCGCTGCTCGTGACCGGTCGGCCCGGAACCGGCAAGTCCACCCTGGCGTACAAGATCGCCAGGGAGTTGCGGCTCGGTCCGGTGCTGAGGTGGCCGATCAGCAGTCGCAGCACGCTCCAGGAAGGCCTGTGGGAATACGACGCGATCGGCCGGGTGCAGGCCGCCGCGGCGCAGCGCGAGCAGGAGCCCGACATCGGGGAGTTCGTGCACCTCGGCCCGTTGGGCACGGCGCTGCTGCCGTACTCGTCGCCGAGGGTGCTGCTGATCGACGAGCTGGACAAGTCGGACATCGACCTTCCCAACGACCTGCTGAGCGTGTTCGAGGACGGCGAGTTCCGGATCCGTCCCCTGCTGCGGATCGCGGGCCGCCAACCCGACGTCCGGGTGTTCACCGCCGACCAGGACAGCTCCGCCGTGGTGCACCGCGGTCGGGTGCGCTGCAACGCGTTCCCCGTCGTGGTGGTGACGAGCAACGGGGAGAGGGAGTTCCCGCCCGCGTTCCTGCGGCGCTGCCTGCGCCTGGAGATGCCGGACCCGAACTTCGAGCAGCTGGCCAACATCGTCGCGGCGCACTTCAGCGGCGTGGAACTGGTGCACGCGAACGAGCTGATCAAGTCCTTCGTCGACCGCAGCGCGCGGGACGGGGGACTGGCCGCCGACCAGCTGCTGAACTCGATCTACATGGCGACGTCGGGTGCTTACGCGGTCGACGACAACTGGCGACGGCTGTGCGACGCGCTGTGGCGGGAGCTGGGCGTGGCGGGAGTGGAATGACCGGAAGGCGGCGCGACCACCTGGGCACGGGCCAGCTCAGACCGGACGAGGTGGCCGACGCGCTGTGGCTCGCCGTCCAGATCCGGGAAGCGCGGGGCCCTTCTCCTGAGCCGCCGCCGCGCCCGCCGGTCGACCGGACCGGGCCACCCGTGCCGCCGGGGTCCGGGCCCGCGGACCGCGGCGGACCGGACCCCACCGGCGACCCGGTCGGTCCTGAGCCGGGCGAGACCGAGGTGTCGATCGAGCCCGGCGGCTCCACGCACCTCCGATCGGTGGCCCGCCGCGTGCCGAACCGGTGGCGGGGGCTGCCGCAACTGCCCGACGCCCGAGGCATCGTCCGCGCGCTGCGGCCCCTGATGCGAACCGTTCCCTCACGGGTGGAACAGGTCCTCCACGAGGAGGAGACCGCCGTCCGCGCGGCGGAGGAAGGCCTGTGGCTGCCCGAACGGCGGCCGGCGCCGGTGCACCCGTTCGACGTCGTGCTGGTCGTGGACGACAGCGCGTCGATGCGGATCTGGCGCAGTTGCGTCACCGAGTTCCGCGATCTGCTGCGGCGCCAGGGCGCGTTCCGGGACGTGAGGGTGGTCCGCCTCGACACGGATCGGGCGGAGGACGGTCTCGCGCTGCGCGGGCAGTCACCCGGAGCGGTGTCGCAGGCCCCGGCGAGGGTGGCCGACCCGACGGGCCGCCGGATCATCCTGGTGCTGACCGACGGGGTCGGGTCGGGGTGGCGCACCGGCGGCATGCACGCCCTGCTCACGGGGTGGGGGCGCAGCGGACCGGTGGCCGTCGTCCAGGTGCTGCCGTCGGGCATGTGGCCGTCCTGGTCCGGTATCGCCACCCGGATGGCCAGGTGGAGCAGCCCGGCGCCGCTGCTGCCCTCCGCTCGCTGGCGGGCCCAGGCGCTCGACGTCTCCGTGGCGCACGACGACGGGGGCGTGCTCCCGGTGCCCGTGCTCGAACTCGACGGCCGGTGGTTCGGTCGCTGGGTGGACCTGGTGACCGCCACCGGGGCGGGGGAGGTGGAGCTGCCCGCCCTCCGGCCAGCGGACCCGGACCGGGTCGACACCGGACCGGCGCTGTCGGCCGACCCGGTCGAGCGGGTCCTGCGCTTCCGGCGGATCGCCACCCCGACCGCGTTCCGGCTCGCGGTGCTGCTCGCGGCGGCCCCGCTGTCCGTGCCGATGATGAGGGTCGTCCAGGAGGCGCTGCTGCCGTCGTCGACGGCGGCCAACCTCGCGGAGGTCTTCCTCGGCGGGCTGCTCCGCCCGTACGCCCAATCGGCCAACGGATATAGTACGGGCGTACTCGATTACGATTTCCTCCCCGGAGTCCGGTCCGAGCTATTGGCGGGCGGGGCGCGGACGGACACGTCGGCCGTATTCCGCCTGGTAGAGGATTTCCTCGGCCCGCGAGTGGAGGCCGTCGGCAATCTCCGAGAAGTGCTGCTGGCGCCCGACACCGCCGTGATACCGGTCCTTTCCGGCAGTTCGCTCCCGTTTCTGCGTCTGCAGCACACGGTGATGCGGGCGCTCTCCGGACCGTATGTCCGCCGGGCCGCGACCCTCGAAGCCATAATTACGCCCAATAGGGGGGTATCGGAGCTTGAGTCAGATGGCGGAAAGCAGATAGGTTCAGCGCCGACCCGACGGTCGGCCATCACGCATGCGGTGCCGGCCGACCTGATGAATACCGATGGGGTGGCTCGCATTCATGCGCACCGCGAAGACGACGTGACCGCGCTCAGCCCGAACAGGGAAGCAGCGCTGCTGCCGCACACACGTCCTGCGGAGCAACCCGCCGTGTTCGGCGGGGTGCCACTGCGCAACGTCAACTTCACCGGGCGGGTCGAGCTGCTC
>DATMCA010000676.1:0-4287 GCA_035559015.1 Umezawaea sp.
CACACCTACTTCCGCGGCCGAACCACCGAGCAGAACCTCACCACCGCCGCACCCTGGACCAGCCCCTGGCTACCCGAAGGTTTCGGACAGGAGTTTTGGCCTGGTGCTTAGTGGTCAGGCCTGGGGGCCGGTCGAGCGGGACGGGGCGGCGGGGGTGCCCAGGACGATCGTCTCGTCACCCATGACCTTGGCGACCGCCTTCCTGCCGTTCATCCTCCAGTAGGCGAGGAAGAAGACGGTCATGCCGAGCGCGAGACCGATGGCGTACCCGGCGAACTGGACGCCCGCCGGGTCGTACAGGTTGGTCACGACACCGCCGCCGAGGACGCCCACGACGGCCACCAGGTCGGTGATGGCGGCCTTCTCCGTCGTGCGCACCAGGGTTCGGTAGGTGATGAACCCGACGACCAGGCCGAAGGCCAGCGCTCCGACAGCGGTCAAGACCACCATTTCTCCCCCTCAGACCGGCGGCCGCAGGCGCAGTCCCGCGACCGCGTAGAGGGTATAGGCCAGGCCCATCACGTTGCCGCGGTTGATCATCCGCCAGCGGACCTCGCGCAGCGCCTGGCCCGCGCCGTCGCCGTCCAGCAGCAGGCGCAGGAACCGGGTCATCGCCCAGCCCGCCATGCCCTGCTCGACGGTGACCTCGGTGCCGACCACACCGGCGGCGCCCGCGCGGTTGGCGAAGGCGTCCACGAAGTTCGAGAGGGTCGCGGTCGTCATCTCCGAGGTGTGGCAGCCGTTCATCACCACCAGCGGTTTGCGGGACGGCCAGTGCGGGCGGGGCCAGACGTCCCGGTTGCGGCGCCAGTTGGAGACCTCGACGGGGTCGACCACGCTGTCGCCGAAGCGGAGCACCGGGGACGGCAGGGCGTTGGCCGCGAGTTGGTGGTAACCGCCGTGGCAGTACAGGTAGACGACGTCCATGGTCTCCGGCGCGAGCGCCTCGGCGAGCTGGACCGGTGACGTCACCCGGTTGGACGCGACCGAACCGGGTGGCAGCGCCGTCCGGAGCTCGGTCAGGTGGTCGTCGGTGAGGCGGGGGTCGAGGCCGGGGTCCACGGCCATCGTGATCGACGCCGGCGCTCGGCCGGTGTGCACGTGCCAGGTGACCGAACCGGTGCTCGCGGGCTGTTCGACCACGCACGACAGGCCCCAGAAACCGAAGGGGCACAACGTGTTGCCGCTGTGGTGGGGTTCCGGGCAGTGCGGTGGGACCGGCTCCTCGGGGGCGCCGGGGCCGAAGCGGGAGACCGACGGGCACACGTCGTAGGCGCCGTTCGGGTCCTGCGGCATCGGCAGGTCGTAGACCAGGGACCACGGGACCGGGTGGGCGCGGTCGGGGTTGCCGATCGCCGGGTCGGCGATGTTGAGGACCGCGGGCCGGGCTCGGGAGGCGGCCTCGTGCCTGATGAGGTCCGGCAGGGTGTCGAACACGACGTTGTCGTGGAACAGGCGGTCGTAGAGCACCGCGCCGTGCCGGGCCAGGTCGGCCAGGTCCGCGGTGAAGTCGGCGAGGCTCTTGCCGTGGTGGGCGTCCAGCCTGCTGACCGGACCGGCGGCGAGGTGGATGTCGTGCAGCAGTTGCCGTGCCGCGCGGACGGCGTTGTCGGCGGCGTTCGGGCTGATCCACGTCGGGTTGTCCGCGAACCGCACGCCGTTGACCAGCGCGCGTGCGCCGTCGTCGGTGACCAGGATGCTCGCGGCCCGTTCCGCGAGCGGGCCCAGGTCGGCGAAGGTGCTGGTCAAGCGGTGCAGCAGGCGGGCGTGCAGGCCGTTGTCGGTGGTCGTGCCGACGGGCAGGACGAGCTGCTGGGCGTGGACGGCGACCACCCCGTAGTAGACGACCAGCTCGCCGGTCCACACCGTCGGCGTTCCCGGTGTGGTGATCGGGAACCGCACCCACGGCTCGCGGGCGCAGTGCGGGCCGTGCCCGGTGTCGCAGTGGCAGACGAAGCTCGACCCGTCGTCCGGCAGGGTGAAGCGGACGACCTGCGGGGCGAGCGTTCCGTCCATGCTCAGCACGGCGCGCAGCGCCAGGGCGCCGTCCGGCAGGTTTTCGGCGGGCCAGCGGGCGTCGGCCTCGGTGAGGAGGCTCGCGGTGCGGTGCGGGCCGATGTCGACCAGCACCTCGTAGTCGGCGCCCGGTCGGAGCGGCTCGGAGCCCGGGACGGCGTCGTCCCGCCCCGGTTCGACGACCAGCGAGTTGACCGCCCGCGCCTCCGGGGGGATCGGGCGCCGGTTCGGCCGGTCGTGCGCGGGAGGCAGCGGGAACGCCTGGTGAGGACCTTCGTACGAGGGGCTGCCCTGGTAGGTGCCGCCGCCGGGCTCCTCCGGGAGGGTCGTGGTGCGGCTGTCGGGCCATTGAACGGGGACGGGACCGGGCGAGGGGTCGAACCCCGCGAGGACGTCGTCGACGCGGGCGCTCCCCACACCCCGAAGGGGGGAGCCGGTCACGGTGACGCCGCCGGTCGTCCCGATCAGGACGGCCGTCCGGTCGAGGCCGGTCAGCTCCGTCCAGCCCTCGACGAACAGCACGACCGGCTTGCCCAGCCCGAGGAGCTGCCTGCGGAAACCGGTGGAGGCCGCCTTGCCCCAGCGGCTGTTCCCGTGCACGGCCAGCACGTCGCCGGGCATGCCGGTGAGGAGGGCGAGCGCCGTTTTGCGATCCGACTGCCGGAAGTCGCGCAGGTCGATCGAGACGGCGGTGAACATCCCGGCCGGGCGGGCCACCACGGTCGTGGTCACCCGCCTGGGCTCCAGTCCGAGGCTGATCCGCTCCCACGACACCGGGTCGGCGACCACGAGGAGCGCGTGCGTTCCGGTGAGCGCGGCGACCGCGTCGAGCGGATCACCGTCGTGCCGCGAGACGGAGAACTCCATACCCCGAAACTAGCGGCCGACGTGGACCACGACGTCGTGTTCGGCGGACCCGAGCGCTCGGAGGGGACCGCCGGCCGCACGTCGTCGTGGACGTGCGGCCTCGGGTGTCAGCGTTCGAAGCGGCCGTGGTCCTGCCAGCGCGGACCGTGGTCGCCGCGCGGGCCGGGGGCGCCCCGGTCGTCCATGCGCGAGACACCGGGACGGCCGTGGCCGCCGCGGTAGCCGTCGTGGTCCAGCAGGGCCACGACACCGCCGCCGATGATCAGGCCGAGCACGCCCACGGCGACCAGTTGCGTGGCGCGGTGGGCCGCGACCTGCCGGAACCGGCGGCGCGGGGCGGGCGCGTACGCCGGGCCCGCCGAGGGCGGAGGACCGGCCGGGCCGGGAGGCGCCTCGGCAGCGGACGCGGTCGTGACCGGCTGCTGAGTGGCCGCCCCCGGAGCAGCAGGCGTGGGCTGCTCGGCGGTGGGCTGAGCAGCGGCCTGCGGCGGGGCGGGGTGTTCGGACGTGGGGTGCGGGGTGCCGGTGGCGGGCAGTTCGGCCGTGGGCTGGGGTGCGGCGGGGGACGCGGGCGTCCCGGTCGCGGGCAGTGGCGTGGTCGGCTGCTCGGCCCGTGGCGGCTGCGACGTCGGTTCGGGAGTCGATCCCCGTGGATCCTGCGGGTCGGGCATGGTGCGTTCTCCTGATCTCGTGGGCCGGCCCAACACCGGACCCGCCTTCAGGATGCGCCTCTGACCTGTGCGGACCCTGAGCGGAACCTGTCGCTCGTCTGAAGGGTGGAAATGGCGCGACAAGGAGGGCGTCGACGGGGTTCCATCGATCCGTGGCCGAACGCCCGAGCCTTCAGCGGCGAACCGACCTCCGGCAGTGCGTCATGCCATGGTGGCACGACGCTCTGCTCGTGGGCGCGCCGCGCACCGATAACATCTGATCGGTTCGCACCTCTATCCACCCACCTAGGAGTCACCGTGTCCGAGTCGCGTCCCGCAGCCGTCGTCACCCCACCGCGCGTGGTGGTGCCGTCGGGGACTACCGCGGGGGCGGCGGTGCGCGCGGCCGACCTGCCCGGTAAGGGGCCGGACGCGATCGTGGTCGTCCGCGATGCCGAAGGCCACCTCCGCGACCTCTCCTGGGTTCCGCGGGTGGACGTCGAGGTCGAGGCCGTCGCGGCCGACACCGACGACGGCCGCGCGGTCATCCGGCACTCGACGGCGCACGTCCTGGCTCAGGCCGTCCAGCAGCAGTTCCCGGACGCCAAGCTGGGCATCGGCCCGCCGATCAAGGACGGCTTCTACTACGACTTCCAGGTCGACCGGCCGTTCACGCTCGACGACCTGGCCGCGCTGGAAAAGCGGATGAAGCAGATCGTGAAGAGCTCGCAGCGGTTCTCCCGGCGCGTCGTGG
>DATMCA010000677.1:0-2984 GCA_035559015.1 Umezawaea sp.
CGAGCGGACCGAGTTGCGGAACGGCACGCTGACCGTCGCCAGGACCGTCGACGCGGACATCGCCGTCCCGCTCGTGACCTCGGTGGCGGTCGACGTCATCGCTCCAGGCGAGCGTGACGTGCGCACGGACACGGTCCTCGACGCGGTGCCGCTGGCGGTGAAGGTCGAAGGAGGCGTCGGCGAAGGCGTGACGCGGCTGGCCACCGGCGTGGTGCTGGTCGTGACCGGGGTGGACGCGGGCGGAACGCAACTCGGCGAGGCGGGCAACTCCGCCGGGGTCCTGTCCGAGCGGATGTCGGACGCCGCTCCCGGAACGCCGGATCCCGGCGACTGGATCATCCGGATCGCGGTCACGATCGAGGCCGGGCGGCGTATGGAGCGACCGGGGCCCGCGGCGGCCCACCGGGCCGCGGACGTCGTGGCGGACCGGCTGCGGCGCGCACTGCTCGACGCCCCGCCCTCCGCCGTCGCCGACCGCCGCACCCTTGAGGAGCCGTCGGGATCGGGTCCGCGCATCGCGCTGGTGAAGCTGGTCATGGGTCAGGGCGCCATGCACGAGAACCTGGTGTTCCCCGCCGAGCCGGGCGGTGTGCGCGGCGCGGTCTCCCTGATCGACCTCGGCAACCTGCCGCAGCAGCTCCGGGTGAACGAGGTGCGGGACGGTGCGCTGCACTCCCTGTGCTGCGTCGGGCCGTCCAGCAAGGAGACCACGCTGCACTACTACCGCGACCCGCTCGTCACGACACTCGCCGAGGACACCGAACTGCGGCTGACCGGCGTGGTCGTGGTGGGCAGCCCGGCACAGGAAGCGGACAAGCGCTTCGTCGCGCGGCGGGTCGGCGCGATGGTCGCCGCGGCGGGCGTGGACGGCGTGGTCGTGGCCACCGAGGGCTTCGGCAACAACCACATCGACTTCGCCGCCGAGATCGAGGAGATCGCGAAGTACGGGACGCCGACCGTCGGCGTGTGCTGGTCCGCCGCGCGTGGCCTGGTGTCCGGCAACGAGTACATGTACGCGCTGGTCGAGGTGAACAAGGCCGCCCACGGCCAGGAGTCCGACGTGCTCGGCGAGAACACCGCCGACGCCCTGGACGCCCGGCGGGCGACCGCCATGCTGAAAACGCTGCTGTTCGGCGCGGACCCCCTGCCCTCGCCCCGCTCGTGGGACCCGGAGGTGTTGCGCGGCAACCAGGAACTCGTCGAGACCGCGGCGGCGGACAACAGCGGTCGACCGACGTTGACCGCGGGGATCCGCAGCGAGGTCCCCGTTTCCGCCACCGCGCCGACACCGCTCGCCTCCCTGCGGCAACCGCTGTCCGGGGCCGTGGTCGCGCTGGTGTCGTCCGCGGGCGCGCACACCGTCGGTGACGCGCCGTTCCGCCCCTACGCCGACTACAGCCTGCGGGAGATCCCCGCGACGGCGACCGACGACGACCTCACCTTCGCCTCGGGCAGCTACGACAACAGCGACGTCAACGCCGACCCCAACTGCCTGTTCCCCCTCGCCCGGCTCCGCGAACTGGCCGAGGACGGCGTGCTCGGCGACGTGAGCCCGACTCACTTCGCCATGCAGGGCGGCGGCACGGAGATCGAACTGGTGAAGACCCGCACCGGCCCGGAACTCGTGCGGCGGCTGGAGGAGGTCGGCGTCGACGCCGTCGTGCTCATCGGCGCGTGCGGCAGCTGCCACCGCTCCGCCGTCGTCCTGCAACGACTGGTCGAGCAGGCGGGCATCCCGACGGTCATCATCGCGTCGCTGCCCGCCGTGGCCGCACAGCTCGGCGCACCCCGGATCGCGGCGACCGACACCCCGATGGGCGCGGCGCTCGGCGCACCCCACGACACCGCGCAGCAGCGACGGATCCTGACAGCGGCGCTGGACCTGCTGGTGCACGCGGACGAAGCCGGCGCGATCGCGCGGATCCCGGAGCGGTACCGGAGCTGACCGCGCCGGACTCCGCTCGATCCGGTTCCCCACCGGGGTTCGGGGACGGTCAGTCGTGCCGTTCGCCTGTGCGGCAACGGATCCGCGGCACGCCGCTCCCGGCTTCACGGTCGCCGTCGTCGAGCAGAGCGACAACCCCGCGTTCGCGGTCGGCGACCACGTCGCCGGCACCACCGGGTGGCAGGACTACGCCGTGTGCGACGGGCCGAACCCGCGGGTGATCGACCCGGACGCGGCTCCGCTGGCGGCGAACCTCGGCGTGCTCGGCATCACCGGCCTCACGGAGTGGGTCGGCCTGACCAGGATCCTGGACCCGAAGCCGGGTGGAACGCTCGTCGTCACCGCCCCGGCCGTCGCCGGGCGGCAGCCGCACTACGGCACGCACGCCATCGAGGGGTGGAGGCCATCCCCGCCGCGTTCCCGCGGATGTTCACGGGCCGCGGGCAAGATGATCGCGAAGATCGGCTGACGGCCTCCCCGGCCCGGCGCGGTGGTCGGACCGGCTGAACAACACCACCCGAGTGGGCGACGCGGGTTGCGTCCGCCACCGGGTCGAACCACAGTGCCTGTCCATGAAGCAGGTGCTACAGGACAGGATCGACACGACGTTCGCCCACTACGACATCAACCGCAACGGCTTCATCGAACTCGCCGACTTCTACGCGCTGGCCGAACGACTGCTCCAGGCGTTCGGCGAGCCCGCCTCCTCGGAACGCGGGCGTGAGCTGGTCGAGGCGTACGACGGGTTCTGGGACACCCTGGTGGAGCACTGCGACGCCGACCGCGACGGCAGGATCTCGCCGCGGGACTACCAGCGGGCGATGGCCGTGGCGTTCGTCGACGGCGGGACGTTCGACGTGGTGTTCCCGGAGATCGCGAAGTCCCTCCTGGACATCGCGGACACCAACGGGGACGGTCGGGTCGACGCGACCGAGTTCGCCGTGCTGCTGAAGGCGCGCGGGCTGTCCGAGGCCGAGTGCGGACTGGCGTTCACGCACCTCGACACCGACGGCGACGGCGCGATCAGCGTGCAGGAGTA
>DATMCA010000678.1:0-7955 GCA_035559015.1 Umezawaea sp.
GTTGCCGATGCCGAGTTCCCGTATCTCGAACGAGAGCCCGACGAAGTCGGACGCCAGCCGTCCCGCCGGGTTGGCCGTGTCGATCGTGATCGTGGCCGTGGACGCCGGGGCCGCGGTCGCGATCCCGGTGGTGCCGGTCAGGGTGGCCATCACGGTGACCGCACCAATGGCCGCTCGCCGGCCGGTGCTGATTTTGCGCATGCCGATCTCCTCGTACGCGGAAAAGGACCGGCGGCGGCACCCTTGCGAGCGAGCTACTGCGATCAAGCGGTGCCACGGTACGTCGGCGCGGCGCACGCGGGCAAGATCATGCGGGGATACCGGTCGTCGACGAAAAGGGAGACCGAACGATGAGCGTGGTGCACCGCCTCGGTGACGGGCTGGTCAACTTCTACCTCGTCGACACCGGCGAGGGCCTGGTGCTGGTCGACGCGGGTCTGCCGGGTCACTGGACGGGCTTCGTGGCCGACCTGGACCGGCTGGGGTTCGCGCCCGCGGACATCAGCGACGTGCTCGTGACGCACGGGCACCCGGACCACATCGGCCTCGCCGAGCGGCTGCGGTCCGAGGCGGGGGCGCGGGTCCACGTGCACGGGGCGGAGGCCGCGCTGGTCGCCGCGCCGCTGAAGCCCGCCGCCGACGCGCGTCCGGAGAAGTCGATCGTCGGCTACGCCCTGCGGAGGCCGAGCGGCCTGCGGACCCCGCTGCACCTGCTGCGGCTCGGCGCCCTGCGCACCCGGCCCGTCCGCGAGCCGGTGACCTTCACCGACGGCGTGCTCGACGACGTGCCCGGCCGGCCGCTGGCCGTGCACACGCCCGGTCACACGCACGGGAGCACGGTGTTCGTGTTCGCCGACCACGCGTTCACCGGCGACGCGCTCGTGACGCGCGACGAGATGGTCGGCCACGTCGGTCCGACGCTGCTGTGCCGGGCGTTCACCAACGACGGCCGGGCGGCGCTGGAGTCGTTGCGGGCGCTGGAGGCCCACGACGTCCCCACCGTGCACCCCGGCCACGGCGACCAGTGGACCGACGGCCTGCCCGCCGCCGTCCGGGCGGCGGTGGCCGCGGGCGTGCGGTGATGGCGGGATCCGAGGGTCACGTGTCGTTGCCGCCACCCACGGGGTCCACCACAGTGGGGGAGTGCGCGAGGTGGTGGTCGTCGGCTACGACGACGTGGCGTTGCTGGACGTCGCCGGGCCGGTCGAGGTCTTCGACGGTGCTCGCCGGGGGTGGGGCGCGGACTACCGGGTCCGCGTGGCCACGGTCGGCGGCGGCCCGATGGCGGCCACCGCGGGCCTCCGGCTCCTGACGGAGGACCTGGCCGACATCGCGGGCCCGGTCGACACGCTGCTGGTCGTCGGCGGGTTCGGCTCGCAGGCGGCCGTCGACGACGTGGTCCTGGTGGGCCACATCGCCCGGCTGGCGGGCACCGCGCGCCGGGTCGCCGCGGTGTGCACGGGAGCGGGTCTGCTCGCCGCCGCCGGGCTGCTGGACGGCGGTCGGGCCACCACGCACTGGGCGTTCTGCGGGGAGCTGGCCCGGCGGCACCCCGAGGTCGAGGTGGTGCCGGACGCGATCTTCGTGCGGCACGGCCGGGTCACCACGTCGGCGGGCGTGACGGCCGGGATCGACCTGTCGCTGGCGCTCGTCGCCGACGACCACGGCCAGGACGTGGCCCGCGCCATCGCCCGCTGGCTGGTCGTGTTCCTCCAGCGGCCGGGCGGCCAGTCGCAGTTCAGCGTCCGCTCCAGCGTGCCCGCGGTCCGCACCGAGGGCCTGCGGGTGCTGCTGGACGACATCGCGGCCGACCCGGCGGCGGCGTGGACGGTCGCCGACATGGCCGACCGCGCCGCGATGAGCACCCGCCACCTGGCCCGTGTGTTCCCGCGCGAGGTCGGCCTGCCACCCGCGCGGTACGTCGAACGAGCCCGCGTCGAGTTCGCCACCGAACTGCTCGACTCCGGTGACGAGGCCCTCGACGTGGTCGCCCGCCGCAGCGGTTTCGGCTCTCCCGAAACGCTCAGGAGGGCTTTCCAGCGCGTGATCGGCGTGTCGCCCGGCGGCTACCGGTCACGCTTCCGCACCACCTGCTGAGGGGGAACCCATGGACATCGCCTTCGTGCTCTACCCGGACATGACCGCGCTCGACCTGGTCGGCCCGTACGACGTGCTCGGCAACGCGCCGGGCGTGACACCCCACTTCGTCGCCGCGACGCTCGACCCGGTCCGCTGCGACGCCGGGCTGCTGATCACACCGACCACGACGTTCACCGACCTCCACCGCGCCGACGTGATCGTCGTGCCCGGCGGCAAGCCGTACGGCGTGCTGGAGGAGGGGACGGTCGCCGCGTGGCTGCGCGAGGTCCACCCGACCGCGACCTGGACGACGTCGGTCTGCACCGGCTCCACACTGCTCGCCGCCGCGGGCGTCCTGGACGGCAAGCGCGCCACCACGCACTGGGCCGTGCGCGACCTGCTGGCCTCCATGGGGGTCGAGGTGAGCACGGACCGCGTCGTGCGCGACGGCGCGGTGATCACCGGAGCGGGGGTGTCCGCAGGCATCGACATGGCGTTGACGCTGGCCGGAATCCTGTGGGGCGACGTCGTCGCCCAAAGCCTCCAACTGGCCATCGAGTACGACCCCGAACCCCCGTACGACAGCGGCTCCGTCGAGAAGGCCTCACCTGAGGTCGTGGATCTCATCCGTGGCCTTATGGCCAATGACTTCAGTGCGGACCAGAACAAGGCCGTGAAGGCCTGACGGCTGGTCGCGCACCGGGATCGGAAACCGGCCGAGTCGGCCTTCGGCGCTGAGGGCGCTTGCAGCAGGCAGGAGGTCCAGCAGGCGTGGCAACCCGGAGATCCGGCGGCTTTGGCACGGCAGGTCGTGGCGAGGTGCCGAATCCGGCGGAGGGGATCCAGCGCCAAGGCGATGTCGTCGTGCCGGTCGAGGGAGCACCTTTCCGCCGCCCGCGTCCTCCGGACCGGATCAGGCGGGTGTCGCCCCGGTGGCGGCGAACAGCGCGTCGGCCTCCGCCCGGTGCCCGGCCGCGGCGTCGGTGCCGTGCTGCCCGGCCACCAGGTTCGCGAACAACCGCAGCGAGCGGGCCTCGCCGAGCCGGTGACCGGTTTCCCGGTGCACGCACAGCGCTTGGCGCACGAGGTCGAGCGCCCGCTCGTGGTCGCCGAGGTCGCCGTGCGCCTGCGCCAACGCGTGCAGCACTCGGCCCCGGCGCAGGGTGAGCCCGGCGGCGGTCACGAGTTCCAGCGCCCGTTCGCCCAGTGCGAGCGCCTGCGCCAGGTCGCCCACCGTGCGCCAGGTGTTGGCGAGACCGACCAGGGCGGACACCTCGGCGCGGCGGAAGCCGATCTCCCGAGCGGCTCGCAGGGCGTCGGTGTGGTGGGTGATCGCGGCCTCGGCGCGGCCACCGCGCAACGCCGCCGTGCCCAGCGTGTTGTGCGCCTCGGCCACCAGACGGGGCTGTCCGGTCGAGAGCGCCAGGTCGAGCGCGTCCTGGGCGTGCTCGGTGGCACCCGCGTGATCGCCCGCGTCGAGCAGCAGCCGCGCCAGCCCGTCCAACACCTCCACCTCGGCCTGGCGGGAGGCCGCGTGCCGCAGGAGGGTCCGTGCCGCGTCGAACTGGGCCGCCGCCTCGGTCAGCCGTCCCATCTCCCAGTAGGCGGACCCGAGGTTCACCCGCACGGTGACCGCCGCCGCGCGTTCGCTGAAGCCGAGCGCGCTCCTGTAGTGGCGGACGGCGTCCTCAAGCCTGCCCTGGTCCTGCAACGCGATGGCGAGGTTGTTGGTGGTGGCCACCTCGACCGACCGGACGCCGTGCTCCCGCGCGATGCGCAGTGCTTGCTCGTAGTGCGCGATCGCGGGCGGGTACTCGCTCAGCCCGGCGTAGAGGGTGCCGAGGCTGTGGCACATCGCGGCGCGCGCCGGCGCGTCACCGGCTGCGGTGGCGGCGCGCAGCCCGAACGTTGCGGCGACCCGCCACTCGGTGCCGTCGGTCTGGATCCAGAAGTAGCCGCGCAGCGCGTCGGCGAGCTGCCACGCGAACGGCAGCGATCCGTGCTCGGCCGTCTGCCTGATCGCGGCGACCAGGTTCGCGCGCTCGGCGTCCAGCCATGCCAGCGCCGCGCGAGCGTCGGCGAACCGCGTGGTGCTCCGCGGTCCGGGCAGCCGGGCCATCTCCGGGTACAGCAGGTCGGCGGCGGTGTGCGCGACGCCGAGGTACCAGGTCAGCAACCGGTGCACCGGCGTGCCGCCGGCCTCGGCTCGTTCGGCGGCGTAGAGGCGCAGCAGGTCGTGCAGCTGGTAGCGGTCCGGTGCGTGTCGCTGGACGAGGTGTCCGGCGGCGAGCGTGCGCAGCACCCGAGCGGCCTCGGAGGTGTCGATGTCCGCCATCACGGCGATCACGTCGGGTGTGACGTCCGGCCCCGGCACCAAGCCGCACAGTCCGAACACCTGTCGCGCCCGTGGTTCGAGCGCGGTGTAGGACAGGTCGAACGCGCTGTCCACCGCGATGTCGTCGCCGACCGCCAGCTCGGCCAGCCGTCGCTCGCGCAACTGCCGGACCTGGGCGTCGATCGAGCCGTGCCGGGCGCCCGCGATGTTCGCGGCCGCGATCCGCAACGCCAGCGGCAGCGACGCGCACAGCTCCACCAGTTCCGCCACCGCCGGCTGCTCGGCGTCCACCGCTTCGGGGCCGAGCACCTCGACCAGCAACGCCCGCGCCTCCTCCGCGGTGAAGACGTCGAGGCCGACCCGGCGCGCGCCGTGCGTGACCACCAGGCCGCGCAGCTCGTCGCGGCTCGTCACCAGCACCGCGCAGCCCGACGTCGCGGGCAGCAGCGCCCGCACGTGGTCGGCGTGGGCTGCGTTGTCGAGCACCACCAGCACCCGCTTGCCCGCGAGCAACGAGCGGAACACCGCGAGCTGCCCCTCGTGGTCGAGCGGCACCCGCTCGGCGGGCACGCCGAGGGTGCGCAGGAACAGGCTGAGCGCCTGCTCCGCGCTCACCGGCGGTCTGGTCGCGTACCCGCGCAGGTCGACGAACAGCCTGCCGTCCGGGAACACGTCGTCCAGTCGGTGCGCCAGGTGCACCGCGAGTGCCGTCTTGCCCACGCCCGGTGGCCCGACCAGCGTGATGATCGGCATGCCCGGCGCGGTCAGCCGGTCGGTGAGCTGGTCGAGGACGGCGGTGCGGCCGGAGAAGTCGCACAGGTCGGGCGGCAGCAGGTGCCACCTGGTGGTCGGTGCGGACGGCGCTGCCGAGCCGAGCGTGCCCAGGTAGCTGCGGTGCAGCTCCGGGCCCGGGTCGATGCCGAGTTCGTCGGCGAGCAGCCCGCGGACGTGGTGGTAGGCCTCGATCGCCTCGCCGGTGCGGCCCACCTGGTGCAGTGCGCGGACCAGCAGGCCCCACAGGCGTTCCCGCAGCGGGTGCGCCGCGGTGAGCGTGCGCAGCTCACCGGTCACGGCGCCGGCGTGGCCGCGGTCGAGGTCGAGCTCGATCCGGCGTTCGACCGCGGCGAGGTGGCGCTCCGCCAGCGCCGTGACGTCCAGTTCGACGTCCACGTCGGCCAGCGGGGCACCGCGCCACAACCGCAGCGCCTCGCTGAGCAGGTCGTGTTCCTCTCGTGCGTCGGGCGCCGAGCGCGCCCGGTCCAGCAGAGCGCTGAACACCGCCAGGTCCAGCGCGTCCGGCTCGACCTCCAGCCGGTAGCCGTTGTGGGTGGTGTGGATGAGATCGGCGGTCAGCGCCTTGCGCAGTCGCATCACGTAGACGTTCACGGTGCGGCGCGGGTTGGCCGGGCCAGCGCCAGGCCACAGCACCCGCGCCACCTCGTCGGCGGAGACGTTCTCGTTGTGCCGGAACAACAACACCGCGAGCAGCGCCCTCAGCTTGGCCGCTCCGACCGGCACCTCCGCACCGCCGCCGCGCACTTCGAGGCCGCCCAGCACCCTGAACTCGTAGCCCACCCGGTCCCCCCACCGTAGGTAGGAGGGAATTGTGCCGGACCACCGGAACAGGGTGCGGGGGTTTTCCCCGTTCGGCCTAGAGGATTCCGAGCATCTCGTGGATCTGCGGCGTGAGGTAGCCCTCGACGCCCTGCGGGTCCGTGACGTCCGCGCCCGCGGCCAGCGGGGCGATCATCGAGTACGAGTGGCCGTAGGTTCCGGGACCGATCATCTTGGGGTCGTCGCCGTTCCAGCCGGACTCCGGCCACCTGTTCTGGATGAGGACGTCGCGGGCGGGTACGTAGCAGTCGATGTGGTTGGCGTACCCCATGACCCACAACGGCGTCGCCTTCCTCGTCGCCCACCTGGCCTTGGTGCCGACGTGCCAGCCGCTCAGCACCTCGTGCGACATCGTGAGGATCGTCAGGCCGCCGAGGTCGATCGTCTGGAGCGTCATCGGCATGCGGACGGGCAGGTTGCCCGCTTCGAGTTCGGCGAACTCGAGGATCATCTGCGAGGCGTGCCGCACCCCGTTCTCGCCTTCGTCGCCGATGGAGTTGAGGAGGCGGTCGCGGTATTTTCTCTTCAGCGCCGCGACCTCGACCGGGTCTTCGAGGTCCACCGCGTAGGGCAGGTTGACCGTCCGGATGTCGGTCGTGATGGGGCCGCTGATCGGGACGTACGCGGCGTTTCGGACGGTCGCGACGACGGCGGCGACCAGCCGTTCCGCGGCGAACGCGGTCTGGTTCACGCCCTCCGGCGGGGCCATGGGGTTGATGTCGCCTGCCGCTCCTTGGAAGAAGATCACGGGGACCTTCCCGTACCCCAACCGCTTCTCCACCTCGTCCATCGCGTAGCCGCAGTAGTCCGCGTCCCCCGTCAGGCCCATGTGCGGTGAGCAGACCGGGTGGCAG
The DNA here is from genome assembly GCA_035559015.1 of Umezawaea sp. Classification (GTDB taxonomy): domain Bacteria; phylum Actinomycetota; class Actinomycetes; order Mycobacteriales; family Pseudonocardiaceae; genus Umezawaea. The sequence goes on from DATMCA010000678.1 coordinate 6,883, forward strand.
GCGTGCCCCATCAGCACCGCGAACAGGTCTCGGTTGTCGGTGCGACGCGCGACCAGCACCGGAACCTCGCGCGGGGTCCAGGACAGTTCGGCGCGGTTGGACCCGATTTCCGCGAACCCCTCCGCGTAGCCGAGCGTCACCTCGACCAGTGCCTGGCGGTGCGCTGCGAGCGCCGCGTTCACCACGGCCGGGACGAAGACGTCGGCCGTGTACGCGTTGGCCGCCTCCCTCGCGGCGAACTTGCCCAGCAGCACGTACGGGTCGGGTTTGGCGCCCACCATCGGACCCGCGTGGGTGTGGCTCTGGGCGAGCACGAGGTTCGCCGGTGAGTCGACCACCCCCTCGTCGATCAACCGGTCGAGGATGTCCAGGTAGAGGTGCCTGGGGATGCTGATCACGTCGACCTGGAGGAACACGACCCGCCGGCCCTGGGGTGACACGATGATCGCGCAGCGGATCCTCAGCGGGTTGGCGAAGGTGCCGTTGGCCCGCCGGTCAACGCCCCAGCCATAGCCACCCATCGGGGTGCCCACGGGCAGCGGGAGGTCGGCGCGGCCGACGGCCATCCGGAAATTCGTCGGCAAAGGCATGGTCAGCCCACCTCCAGCGTGTCGTTGTAGAAGACCGATCGGAGCGGCCACAGACCGCCGGGGGCGTCCTGCGCGCGGTGCACCATCTGCCCGGCCTCGGTCCTCGCGAACGCCGACAACCTGCCGTCGGCGCCGAGGACTCCCGACGGCTCCCCGGTCGTGATGGGCTCCAGCTGGTCCCACGCCGACCAGTTCGACCCCCACGAGGACTGCGAGCGGTGGATGAGGTGGTTCTCGCTCGTCGCACCCGCTCGTTTGGCGAACAGCGCCATGCCACCGGTGGGACCGACCACGACCGACGGCCGTCCGAGGATCCTGTGCTCCGTCCACTCCTGCCAGGACCCCAGCCAGTCGCCGCCCGCCCCCGTCTGCCAGGTGAACGCGACCCCGTTCACCGACCCGGCGAACACCGTGATCGCCCCGGTCGGGCCGACCACCGCGGTCACGTCCTCGTTGACGGCGTTGGCACCGGGAACCGCGGCC
>DATMCA010000679.1:0-3369 GCA_035559015.1 Umezawaea sp.
AGACCGCCAGGTCCGTCGCCGCGGGCTTCGGGGCGGCGACCGCCTGGCCGGGCAGCGCCGCGCCCAGCCCGAACCCGGCCAGCAGGCCGCCCGTGGTGGAGAGGAACGCCCTCCGCGAGACCGGATCGAGCCCGTGCTCCATGTCCACCGGTTCCTCCTTGAACTCTTGAACTGGGACGTCAAACCGTTAATTAAGAATTATCGGGTTCAACGTCTGCGGAACAAGTGGACAAGCAGGACAGGAAGCTACGAGGGCAGCGGCTGGTGACTGGGCACGGCCAGCCGGTTCCACGCGTTGATCGCCACGACCGCCCACACCAGGGCCTGGTACTGGGGCTCGGTGAACACCGCCGTCACGCGGTCGTAGACGTCGTCCGGGACGTCCTGCGTGACCGACAGCCGGGTGATGGCCTCGGTGAGTTCGAGCGCGGCGCGCTCCTCCGGGGTGAACAGCTCGGTCTCGCGCCACGCGTTGAGCACGAAGATCCGACGGGGCTCCTCACCGCCCTTCACGGCGTCCCTCGTGTGCATGTCGAGACAGAACGCGCACCCGTTGAGCTGCGACGCCCTGATCTTGACCAGTTCGAGGAGGGACCTGGCGATGCCGTGCTCGCGCGCGGCGCGGACGACCTCGGTTTCGAGCGCGATCATGGCCTTGTACGGTCCGGCCAGGCCGGGACTCATCTGGATTCGCTTGGACACGCCTCCGACGGTAGTCCGAACTGGCACACGCGTATGGTCCAGTTCCATGCCGGAACCGTGGTCCAGTTCGGTGGACGCCCACCTGAGTTGGACGCCGGGCACGGGCAGCACCGGCCTGGCCGACACGATCAGGGCGGCCATCCGCGACGGCCGGTGGCGGCCCGGTGTGGTCGTCCCGTCGACCCGAGCGCTCGCGCACGACCTGGGCGTCGCGCGCGGCACCGTGACCAGGGTGTACGCCGACCTGGCCGCCGAGGGCTACCTGACCACGAGCCAGGGCGCGCCCACCCGCGTGGCCACGGCGGGCGCGGAGCCGAAGACCGGTCCGCCCGCCGCCAGGGAGGCGCGGACGCCCCGGTGGACCCTCGAACCCGGCCGTCCGGACCCGTCGACGTTCCCGCGCGACCAGTGGCTGGCGGCGACCAGGCGGGTCGTGCAGCACACCCCGAACAGCTCGTTCGACTACGGCGAGCCCGCCGGGTCGCTGGTGCTGCGCGAGACCCTGGCGGCCTACCTGGGCCGGGCCAGGGGCGTGCGCGCCGACCCGTCGCGGATCGTCGTCTGCTCCGGGTTCTCGCACGCCATCACCGTGCTGGGCCGGGCCCTGCGCGACCTCGGGCACGAGGAGATGGCGTTCGAGGACCCGTCGTTCACCCTGTTCCGCGACCTCGCCGCGGCCGGTGGGCAGCGCGTGGTCGGCGTCCCGGTCGACGGCGACGGCCTCCGAGTGTCCGACCTGCGCAGCCCGACCGCCGTCGTGACCCCGGCCCACCACTTCCCGCTCGGCGTCACCCTCGCGCCCGCCCGCCGCACGGCGCTGGTCCGCTGCGGCGCGGTGGTGGTCGAGGACGACTACGACGGCGAGTTCCGCTTCGACCGCCAGCAGGTCGGCGCGCTCCAGGCGTTGGCTCCGGAGCAGGTCGTCTACGCGGGCACCGCCAGCAAGACCCTGTCCCCGTCCCTCCGCCTCGGCTGGATGGTCCTCCCCCGCGCCCTGGTCGACCCGGTCCGGGAGGCGATCATGACCAGCGGTGCCCGGCCGCCGACGCTGCACCAACTCGTGCTCGCCGACCTCATCTCCTCCGGCGCCTACGACCGCCACGTCCGCCGCTGCCGCCTCGACTACCGCTCCCGCCACGACCGCCTGGTCGCCGCCCTCCCGCCCCACCTGGAGGTGCTCGGCATCTCGGCGGGCCTGCACCTGGTCGTGCCGCTGTCCCTCGACGCCGAAGCGGACCTGTCCGCCACGGCCGCCCGGCACTCCCTCGGCGTCGAACCCCTGAGCCCGCTGTGGATCGACCGGTCCGCCCGGCGCGGCGGCGTCATCGTCGGCTACGGAGCGTCCTCCAAGCCCGCGTTCGGCGGCGCCCTGTCCGCGCTGCTGGCCGTTCTGCACGAGCTGACCGGCTGATTCCGGGTTAGGTTGGCCCGCATGGCTGGTAAGAGCGGGTCTCCGGCGGTGGAACTGGAAGTCGGCGACCGGACCGTGCGGATCTCGAACCCGGACCGCGTCTACTTCTCCGCGCGCGGTGAGACCAAGCTCGACCTCGCCCGGTACTACCTGTCCGTCGGCGACGGCATCGTGCGCGCGCTGCGGGAGCGGCCGTGCATGACGCACCGGTTCCCGGACGGCGTGGACGGGGAGAAGGTGCACCAGAAGCGGTTGCCGCACGGGGCGCCGCCGTGGGTGGAGACGGTGCGGGTGAAGTTCCCGCGCTACAACCGGCACGCGGACGAGCTGTGCGTGACGCGCGTGGCGGACGTGGTGTGGTCGGTGCAGATGTCGGCGGTCGAGTTCCACCCGTGGAACTCGCGGCGGGCGGACACCGAGAAGCCCGACGAGTGGCGGATCGACCTGGACCCGATGCCGGACTGCGACTTCGCGACGGTCCGGCGGGTCGCGCACGTGGCGCACGAGGTGCTGGACGAGCTGGGCGCGGTGGGCTGGCCGAAGACGTCCGGCGGCAACGGGCTGCACGTGTACGTGCGGGTCCGGCCGGAGTGGGGGTTCGGCGACGTGCGCCGGGCCGCGCTGGCGTTCGCCCGCGAGGTCGAGCGGCGGGCGCCGGACGACGTGACGACCACGTGGTGGCGCAAGGACCGCGACCCGTCGAAGCTGTTCGTCGACTACAACCAGAACGCCCGCGACCACACGATCGCCGCCGCGTACTCGGTGCGCGGCAACCGCGAGGGCACCGTGTCCACCCCGATCACCTGGGACGAGGTGGACGACGTGGACCCGCGGGAGTTCACCATCGCGACCGTGCCCGCCCGGTTCACCTCCCTCGGCGACCTGCACGAGGGCATCGACGACGCGGTCTTCTCGCTGGCCCCGTTGCTGGAGTGGGCCGAGCGCGACGAACGGGAGGGCGCGGCCGATCCCGGCGGCGCAGACGACTGACGTCAGGCGAACCCCAAGTTTTGCCGCGAGCCGTGGACCTCGCCGGGCGCGGGGGTCAACCATGACCCGGCGGCGCGACGAGGCGCCCGAGTCACGAGGAGGTCCTCCTGTGAGAGCCGTACTGGCCGGATCACTGGGCGTCGCACTGGCCCTGGGCCTCACCTCACCAGCCTCCGCGGCCACCGGCCCCGAGGTCGTCGCGTGCCCGACGGCACTCCCCGCGGACACCACCTGCTACGGCGGCCAGGACGTCAACGGCGCTTACT
>DATMCA010000680.1:0-2533 GCA_035559015.1 Umezawaea sp.
AGAGCGTGCCGGTGGCCGGGGTGATCCCAAGAAGGCCGGCGAGCTGCGCGTCTGGTCGGAACGTGATGAGCTTCCCGCCGCCCTGCACCCAGTTCGAGAGCGTCGTCACCTGCGCCGCGGTGAGCGGCATGTTGCCCAGGACCGCGACGTCGAAGAAGCCGAGGATCGAGGGTGAGACCAGCGAGATGTCGAGGGTCGAGAACTCGTTCAGGCCTTCGGCGCGGAGTAGCTCCTGGGTGTAGAGCGTGAAGGGGTTCGACGAGCTTCCGATCACCAGGATCGGCGGCGGCGGCGGCTCGGCCGTGAAGGTCCACGTGACGTCGGAGGCAAGAGCGTTTCCGGCGAGGTCCTTGACGCGTGCGCCGCTGGCTCCGCCGTGCAGCTTGACCGTGTACTGCGTCCCGTAGATGAGCGCGCTGGACGGCGTGAGTGTCGCCTGAGCAGAGATCGGGTCGTAGGAGATCGTCGCCGCGACCGGGTTGTTCGACGGGTCGAGCACCTCGAACGTGCTCGTGTTGATCGTCGTCGGATCCATTGCCTCGCTGAACGTCGCGGTGGCGTTGCTCGAGACGACGACGTTCGTAGCGCCCGGTGCAGGCGTCCTCGCCGCAACCGTCGGAGGCGTGGTGTCGACGGCGACCGACCGGTTCATGTCGGTCTGAATCTCGGTCGTGCTCAGTGCCCGGTTGTACACCCGCAGCTCGTCGATCCGCCCTTGCCAGAACTCGCCCCAGATGTTGTTGCCACCGATCCGGAGGGCGCCGGTCGAGGTCGCGATCGACCCGCTCGCCGCCTGGCTCGCGACCTGTGAGCCGTTGACGTACAGCCGCAACGCCGAACCGTCGTACGTGGCAGCGACGTGGATCCACGTGTTCAGGGACAGCTGCGACGGGCCCCGGACGTCGTGGTCCGTGCCGCCCGTTACCGCGTTGGCGCTCGGCCTGCTCGTGCCGGTGTTCCCGTACAGCGCGTACGCGTAGTTGCCGGTCTGTTCCTTCAGCGCCACCGTCCGCCAGTCCGTGGCGAGCGCGGTTGGGTAGACCCAGGCCTCGAGCGTCATCCCGCTGGTGACGTCGAGCGAGCTCGAGTCGGGGATGTTGACGATGCTGTTGCTCCCGTTGAAGGACAGGGCATCGCCGAAGCGGCCGATCGTCCAGCTGGCATTGCTGATGGTGCCGTTGTTGCCGTTCCCGGACAGGTCGGGCAGGCTCGTGCCGGAGCCCTGGTCGAAGGAGTACGCCGCCACCAGCCCGACCGGCGGAGCGCTCGAGACGGTTGCGTTGGCCTCGTTCGAGGACGCGCTCAGGTTGCCGGCCGCGTCCTCTGCTTGCACTTTGTAGTAGTAGGTCCCCGCCGCCAGGCCTGTGTCGGTGTAGCTCGTCCCGCTCGGCTGGGCGATCCTGTTGCCAGGCCCGGGGGTGAAGCCGGAGGCGGTCGAGCGGTAGAGGTCGTAGCGGAGCACGCCGACGTTGTCTGAGGAAGCGTTCCAGGAGAGCGAGACCTGGCCGGGGCCGGGGCCTGCAGTAAGGTTGCCCGGGGTGGTGGGCGGAGTGGTGTCGCCGGTGACCGAGGCGCTGGCCTCGTTCGAGGGCGCGCTCAGGTTGCCGGCCTGATCCTCGGCTTGCACCTTGTAGTAGTAGGTGCCGGCCTGAAGACCGGTGTCCGTGTAGCTCGTGCCCGTCGGCTGGGCGATCCGGTTCCCCGGGCTTGGGGTGAAGCCGGGCGTGTTCGAGCGGTAGACGTCGTAGCGGGCGACGCCGACGTTGTCGGTGGAAGCGCTCCAGGAGAGCGAGACCGAGCTGAGCGAGCCGGAGGCGCTCAGGTTGGCGGGAGCGCTCGGCGGCTGGGTGTCGGGCGTCCCGATGCTCGCAGCCATGTCTTGCTGGATCTCGGGCACCGTCAGGGCGACGTTGTAGATCCGCACCTCGTCGATCAGGCCCGAGAACCACTCCGGCCAGATGTTGTTGCCGCCGATCGTCACCGCCCCCGTCGAGGTCGAGATCGCTCCGGCGGCCGCCTGGCTACCGACCTGGGTTCCGTTGGCGTAGAGCCGCAGCGCCGAGCCGTCGTAGGTAACTGCCAGGTGGGTCCAGGTGTTGAGCGCCAGCTGGGAGGTGCCGCGCTGGTCGTGGTCGCTGCCGCCGGTGACGGCGTTCCCGCTCGGCACGTTGGTGCCGGTGTTGGCGTACAAGGAGTAGGCGTAGTTGTTCGGCTGCGACTTGAAGACGGCCGTTCGCCAGCTGCTCCCCAGAGCGTTCGGGTTGACCCAAGCCTCGAGCGTCATCCCATTGGTCAGGTCGAGTGAGTTCGAGTCGGGGATCGTGACGATCGAGTTCGTCCCGTTGAAGCTCAGCGCATTGCCGTACTTGCCGCTCGAGCTCCAGGTGGCATTCGAGATCGTGCCGTTGTTGCCGTTGCCGGAGAGGTCGGGCAGGCTCGAGCCGGAGCCCTGGTCGAAGGAGTACGACCCCACCAGCCCCACCGGTGGGGCAGTGCTGACGGTGGCGCTGGCCTCGTTCGAAGGCGCGCTCAG
>DATMCA010000681.1:0-11358 GCA_035559015.1 Umezawaea sp.
TGCCTGCCCCTTGACCAGCATCGGGCCCAGCAGGACGTCCGGCGGCGCCGCCGCGTACCGCTCGTCGGTGCGGGTGACGAGCCCCTTGGCCAGCAGCACCTTCAGCGTCGCCGTGACCTCGCGGCGGTCGGCGCCGAGGCTCTCGGCGATGGCGTCCGCGTCGCTGCGGTAGCCGCTGACGACGGCCCGGTAGATCCGTTCCTCGGCGGGACTCAGCCCGAGTGCTCCCAGCACGACCACTCCCCACGTTCGTCCGTGGGTGGAAGATACTTTCGCGGCCGATCGACGCGGTTACCTCGGTGTAGCGCTGGGAGCGCCGGCTCGCAGCGCCCGCAGCGCGACCGGGATCGCTTCCCCGAGAAGGCCGACGCCGATCGACAGCGTGATCGGGCGGGCGTCGGTGTACAGGCTCGCGGTGTACCCGACGGCCAGGTTCACCACCACGGACAGGCCCCAGTACCCGAACGTCTTCCCGGTGTAGCGCTGGCGCAGCCCGCCGTCGCCGGTGAACAGCAGCACGGACGACCCGCGCAGCACGCCCATCGCCAGCCCGACCAGTGAGCCGACGACCAGCCAGAGCACGTCGACCGCGCCCAGGTGGACCCGCGTCAGCCCGTGCACGCCGATCCCGAGCAGCACCAGCGGCGGCACCGCCAGGTCGCGGAGGTCGACCGGTTCGCCGACGGTCCTCCTCACGATCACCGCCACCACCCCGACGACGATCAGCACCCAGGTGATCATGGTTCCCCCTTGTTTGTAGCATGGTCGTGCTACTTAAATTAGCATGAGCGTGCTAGAAAGTGGAGTGCCCAGGGTCGTCGATGCCGAAGTCCGCCGCCGCGCCGTCGTGGACGCGCTGTTCCGGGTGGTCCGCAGGGAGGGCGTGGAGCAGGCGTCGCTGCGCAACGTCGCGGACGAGGCCGGGCTGGCGATCGGTTCGGTCCGGCACTACTTCGACAGCCACGACGAGCTGCTGGTGTTCGCGCTCCGGGAGCTGGAGGACCGCGTCGAGGCGCGGATGCGGGCCGGCGCGGAGCGGATCTTCGCCGCGGGCACGTCCGACGAGCGCGGACCGCTGGTCGAGGCGCTGCTGGGGGAGCTGCTGCCGCTCGACGCCGACCGCCGCGACGAGTCCGTCATCTGGCTGGCGTTCGTGACCGCCGCCCGCACCCGGCCGCTGCTGCGACCGTCGGCGCTGCGGCTGCACCAGGGCGTGCGGATGATCGTCGGCAAGGTCTTGACCGGGGCGGTCACCTACGGCGCGCTGCCCGCGGGGCTGGACCTGGCCGTGGAGACCGAACGCCTGGCGGCCCTGCTCGACGGGCTCGCCGTGAACGCCGTGCTGCAACCGGACCTGACCACGCCCGAGGTGATGACCGCCGTGCTGCGCCGCCACCTGGCCGAACTGGCAGGCTGACGGCGTGGAGATCGAGGTCGTCGAGGGCGACATCACCGAGCAGACCGTCGACGTCGTGGTCAACGCGGCCAACTCGTCGCTGCTCGGCGGTGGCGGTGTCGACGGCGCGATCCACCGCCGCGGCGGTCCGGAGATCCTGGCCGCGTGCCGGGCGCTGCGCGCGGGTCACCTCGGCGGAGGCCTGCCGGTGGGGCACGCGGTCGCCACGACCGCCGGACGGCTGCCCGCCAGGTGGGTGGTCCACACGGTCGGCCCGGTGCACTCGGCCACCGAGGACCGGTCCGACCTGCTGACCGCGTGCCACCGCAACTCGCTGCTGGTCGCGGCCGAACTCGGCGCGGAGACGGTGGCGTTCCCCGCGATCTCCACCGGCGTCTACCGGTGGCCGCTGGAGTCGGCCGCCGAGATCGCGCTGGCCGCGGTCCGCGAGCCTGTCGGGTCGGTGCGCGTGGTGCGCTTCGTGCTGTTCGGCGACGCGGCGCACCGGGCGTTCGTCGAACGGCTGTGAGCGTCAGTCCCGGTTCATCGTGGTGACCTGGACGTCCCGCGCCGTCAGTTCCTCGCCGCAGCCGGTGCACTCCACCTTCGCGCGCACGCCGCCGCCGCAGTCGTGGTGGTGCAGGTCGAACGACGGGCCGTTCACGGGGGGCATCCACTCCGAGCCCCAGTCGCGCAGCGCCATCATCACCGGGTAGAGCGCGCGGCCCTTGTCCGTGAGCCGGTACTCGTAGCGGGTGCGGGCGTCCTTGTACGCGACGCGGCGCAGGACGCCCTCGTCGACCAGTTCCGCGAGCCGCTCGGTGAGCACGCTGCGGGAGATGTCCATGGTGGTCTGGAAGTCCTCGAAGCGGCGGGTGCCGAGGAAGACCTGGCGCAGCAGCAACAGGGTCCACCTCTCGCCGAGCAGGGCGGCGGAGCGGGAGATCGTGCACTGCGGGTCGGCGAGCTTCGCGTGTGCCATTCCACCAGAATACGCTTGCGTTCGAAAAACAGACTCAGCTATGGTGGCGTTCTGAATCCGAACTCAGCTAGGTGGTCGCACCATGATCGGTCCCAGCGTGCGCGCGCTCGACCGCTGGAGTGCGCCGGCAGCCGTCGACGCCGTCTTCGACGGGCTCTCCGACCAAAGCCGCTACCTGCGGTTCCACGCCCCGATGCCACGGCTCACCAAGGCGTTCCGCGACCGGCTGGTCGACCTGGACGGGCACGACCACGCGGCCGTCGTCGCCGAGGCCCTCGGGGAGCCCATCGGCATCTCCCGGCTGGTCCGGACCGGCGAAGGGGCCGCCGAGGTCGCGGTCGCCGTCGTCGACCGCTGGCACCGCCGCGGCGTCGGCCGGATGCTGCTCACCGAGATCGGCGCGCTCGCGGGCGGTCTGGGCTACCTCGAACTGCACGGCGACGTGCTGCCGGAGAACACCCCGATGGTGCGGCTGGTCCACAGCGCCCTGCCCGGCGCGCGCACGGTGCACGTGGACGGCGTCGTCCACTTCACCTTCGCCGTCGGCTGGGCGTTCGGGCTGCCGACCCACGAGGACCTGGTGGCCGCGATCAGCCGTTCGTAGGTCCTCGTCCGGCGTCCGGTCCCTGTCGGTGCCCGGCGGTAGCCTGGCCCGGTGCCGATCCTGGGACCGTCCGACCCGCTGCCGCACGCACCGAGACGGGTGCTCGTGGCCGGGACGGCGGGTGCGGGCAAGTCGACCATGGCCGGTCGGATAGCCGCCGCGCTCGGCCTGCCGTACGTCGAGCTCGACGCGCTGTTCAACGGGCCGGGGTGGACGCCCAGGCCGGAGTTCGCGGCCGAGGTGCGGCGGTTCGTGCGCGAACCCACGTGGGTGACGGAGTACCAGTACAGGGAAGTGCGGCCACTCCTGCTCGACGAGGCGGACACCGTCGTCTGGCTCGACCACCCCCGGCACGTGGTGATGAGGAGGCTGGTCTTCCGCACGGTGCGCAGGCGGCTCGTGGGTGAGCACCTGTGGAACGGCAACCACGAACCGCCGCTGCACACCGTGTTCACCGACCGCAGGCACCTGTGGCGGTGGGCGTGGAAGTCGCACGCGAGCCTGAGGCGGAAGTTGACCGGCATCCGCGATGGTGAGCACGGCGCACGGCTGGCAGTGGTGCGGCTGTGCGGGCAGAGGGAAGTGGACCGGTGGCGCGCGGGCCCGCTGCGCCACGCGGCAGGACTCGACGAGGAGTCGTTGCTATGACTGAGCGGATCGCGTTGGTGCTGGGTGGGACGGGGATGCTGGCCGGGTGCGCGTCGGCGTTGCTGGCCGACGGCTGGAAGGTGGTGCTGCCCAGCCGCAGACCCCGGTTCGGCCTGGCGGCGAGGGCCGCGGTCGTCCCGAGCGGCCACCGGCCGACGACGGCGGTGCCGCGGCCCAGGGAGATCGCCGCGGACTGGGCCCGGCCCGCCGAGCTGGCCGACCGGGTGCGCGCCACCCTCGACGGCCCCGCCGACCTGCTGGTCGCGTGGGTCCACTCGACCTACCGCGAGTCGGTGCTGCGGGCCGTCGCGCCGCTGCTCGCCCCGAACGCGCCGGTGGTGGAGGTGCACGACTCGGGCGCGGCCCACCGCGTCCACGGGCTGCCGGAGCCGGTGATCGACGGCCACCCGACGCAGCAGGTGGTGCTGGGGCACGTCAAGCACGGCGCCGGCACGAGGTGGCTGTCGCACAAGGAGACGGCGGACGGCGTGCTCGCCGCCGTGCAGCGGGCGCTGGACGGCAAGCCGCCGTCGACGCACCACGTGGGTGAGGTGGACCCGTGGTGACGGCGGGGATCTGAGCCCGGTCAGGTCCGGGGGCCGAGGCCGCGCACCAGCAGCAGCACCGATTCGCGGACCTCGGCCAGCGACCGGTCCGGCTGGAACACCTGCCAGTCGAGCGCGATCACGAGCAGCGTGCCGAACAGGGCCGCCGACGCCGTGCCGACCTGGACGCCCTCGGGAAGGCGGCCCGCGTCGTGCACCCGCTGCATCTGCGCCTTCACGATGGACACGATGTCGTCGCGCAGCAGGCTGAGCGTGCCGTGCCACTGGCCCGGCGTCCGCCACAGCTCGCTGACGAGGAGCTGGCCGAAGGCGGGGTACTCGGCGAAGAAGCCGAGCATCCCGTCGACCAGCGCCGCCAGCGCGTCCTCGGTCTCGGACTGTTCCTGGGCCGGGAGCAACCGGGCGGCGAGGAGGTCGACGCCATGCCGGAGCAGGGCGTCAACCAGCGCGTCCTTGCTGCCGAAGTTGTAGTAGACGGTGCCCTTCGCGACCCCGGCCTCGGCGGCGATCTCGTCCACCGTCACGGACGCCGCGCCGCGTTCGCCGACGAGCTTCAGCGCCGCGTCGAACAGCTTCTGCTTGGTGACCCCCGTGCGGCCGGGCCGGGGGCCGCTCACAGCACGAGTTCCGGCTTCAGCCGCGACGGCGTCCAGACCCGCTGGCGGTAGGCGGCGAACGTCGAGACCGCGAGCGCTCCGACGAGGTACGCCACCAGCACCAGCGCGTCGTGGCCGACGCCGCCCAGCTCACCGCCGTACATGAGGTGGCGCAGACCGTCCACCGCGTAGCCCATCGGCAAACCGTAGTGCAACGGGTACAGCGGCTCGGGGATGGTCTGCCACGGGAACGTGCCGCCCGCGCTGACCAGCTGGAGGATCAGCAGCACCAGTCCGACGAACTTGCCGACCGCGCCCAGCAGGGCGTTGAGGGCGTGCAGGATCGCGACGAACGTCATCGACGTGAGGAACAGGAACGCCAGCGTGCCAACGGGATCGCTCGGCCGGATGTCCACGATCAGCGTCACGACGGAGAACATGACGACCACCTGCGCGATGCCGAGCAGCGCGCCGGGCAGCCAGCCGCCGACCGCGACCCGCACCGCGGACTGCCCTGCGGCCAGGGCCCGCCGGGACAGCGGCCGCAGCAGGAGGAAGAGCACGAACGCGCCGATCCACGTGGCCAGCCCGAGGAAGAACGGGGCCAGGCCGGCGCCGTAGGTGCCCGCGGCGGTCTGGCTGACGCCGCGCACGTTCACCGGGTCGCCGATGGTCTTCGCGGTCGCGTCGCGGGTCGGGTCGTCGGGGTTCGGGATCTGGCCGACGCCCTCGTTGAGCCCGTCGCGCAGCTTCGTCGTGCCGTCGACGAGCTGCTGCTCGCCGTCGCGCAGCTTGGTCGCGCCGTCGCGGAGCTGCACGGCGCCGGACGCGAGGGTGCCCGCGCCGTCGTCCAGCCTGGTGATCGCGTCGGTCAGCGCGGGGGTCGACGCCGCGAGCTGCGCGGCCCTGTCGGACACCTGCTTGGCGCCGTTCGCGAGCTGCCGGAGCTGGCCCGCCGCGCCCTGCACCTTGCCGTTGGCGTCGTCGACCGGCGCCTTGGCCTGGCCCAGCGCCGTCAGGACCTTCTGCACGTCCTCCTCGGGCATGCCCCCGGCCCGCAGCTTCGCGGCGATGTCGCCGTTGACCTGGTCGAGCCCGTTGACCAGGGCCTGCGCCTTCGCGGCGTAGTCCTCGGCGGTCGTCGCGGCCGTCGCGTTGCCGTCGGACACCTGCTTGGCGCCGTTGGCGAGCTGCTGGGACTTGAGCGGCAGGTCCTTGGTCTGGGCCTGGAGCTGGTCCAGCCCGTTCGCCAACGTCCCGGCGCCCGCCGCCAGCGGGGTCGCGCCGTCCACGAGCTGCTGCGTCCCGGTCAGCGCGGACTGCTGCGCGTCGGCGAGCTTGGTCGCGCCGTCGGCCGCCTCGACGGTCTTCTGCCGGATCGTCGAGAAGCCGAGCAGCAGCCGGTCCGCGGCCTCCTCGCCGATCTTCACCGACACCGAGCGGCGGACCTCCGTGACGACCTGGTTCGCGATCGTGCTGCCGAGGTAGTTGTTGGCGTCGTTGGTGGTCAGCGTGATCACGCCCTGGCGCGGGGTGAAGGCGCCGGACGACGAGAGGGCCTGCGAGAAGTCCTCCGGCAGGGTCAGCGCGAACGTGTAGGTGCCGTCGCGGACGCCCTTCTCGGCGTCCTCCTCGCTCACCTGGTGCCAGTCGAACCGGCCGCCCTTGACCAGCTCGTCGGCCACGTCACGGCCCGCGTGGACCTGGTCGGTGCCCTTGTCCGCCACGACGAGCGCGGCGGGCACGTGCTTGAGGTTCGAGTACGGGTCCTTGTTGGCGTACAGGTAGAGCGACGCGTACAGCAGCGGCACGAGCGCCAGCGCCAGCAGCGCGAGCTTGGGCAGGGTGCCGGAGCTGACCCGGCGCAGTTCGTTGAGCGCCATCCGAATCGCGGTCACGCCGTCGTCTCCTGAACTTCTTGTTCTTCGGCTTCCGCCGCTTCTTCGACCTCGGGGGTGTTGTCCTCGCCGAGGCGCGCGGCGGGCACGTCCAGCAGCCGCGCGGTGCTGGACGTGCAGAGCACCACGACCGAGCGTTCGGGGGTGACCAGGGCCTTGGCCAGCGCCAACCAGGTCTCCGGGGTGCCGTGGTAGCGGTCCGGGCTGTCGAGGACGAGCGTCCCGACACCGGGTCGGGCGGCGGCCAGCTCCAGCAGCAGCGAGCACCGCAGGTCCGCGGGCACGTGCTCGAAGCGGCTGTTCGCGTGCTCGTCGGCGCCGTGGTCGACCAGCCAGTCCGCGACGGCCTTTCGGCCGCTGCGCTTGCCGATCATGGCCAGTTCCTCGCCGATGACGGTGCTCAGCTTCAGCGCCGCTTCGGGCTCGTTGACCTCCGGCGCGTCCACGAGCGCGACTCGCCTGCGCAGCTCGGCCGGGGTGTCGGCGCCGTCGAGCAGCACCGATCCGGTGGTCGGCCTCAACCTGCCGGAGAGGGCGAGGCCGAGCGCGGTGTGGCCCGCGCCGGGGTCGCCCGCGACGAGCACGAACTCGCCCGGGCCGATCCGCAGGGTGGTCGGTCGCAACAGCGGGCCGTGCGCCCCCGTGACGCCGACGCGCTGGGCGTTGATCTCCACCATGGCCTCCTTGAACTGACCGGTCAGTTCAAATAGTCGCGCGCAGGAGAGCCCCTCGCAACCGGAGGTGGTGTGACGTTCTCGGCAACCTCGCGAAACGGACGCGTCAGCGCAGTGCGAACGCCGGGCGCACTTCCCACACGGTCCACAGTGGACGATAGCCCTGACGTGGCCAGAACACCGAGGAGAGCGGGTTCGGCGGGTTGTAGTAGAGGTAGGTGCCGACCGTGCCCAGCCGTTGCAGCTCGCGGTGCGCGAACGCCATCAGCTGCTGGCCGATCCCCGTTCCGCGCGCGCCCGGCAGCACGGACAGGCAGTTCACGTACCCCCAGCGGCCGTGCGGCAGCCGGGTCGACGTCCAGTTGCCCGGCTCCGACGACACGACCGCGCACTCCGCCAGCGCCACGGCGATCCCGTCCCGCTCGGCCAGCCACGCGGGACCGCCCGACGTGAGCCGGTCACCCAGCGTCCGGCGCTTGAGCGCCACCGCCTCCGGCCGGGCGACCGTCGACCCGACCAGCGACGAGTAGTGCAGCTCGGCCAGCGCCAGCTGGAGCACCGCGTCCAGGTCCTTCGGCGTGGCGCGGCGGATCCGCAACGTCGGTGGCGGCCCCCCGATCGGGTGACCCTGGTTCCGCCGGACCGCTATCACCGACAGCGGGACCAGACCGTGGTCCAGGAACGCCTTGGCCGACTCGGTGTCCCGGCTCGGCCAGGTCACCACGCAGGAGGAATCCGGCTCGGCGCCCCCGACCCGGTCCATCGTCCGCCGCCACGACCGCAGCAGCGCGTCCATGCCCCGTCCGCCGGACGAGCCGAGCAGCGGCGTCAACTCCCACACCTCGGTCGCCGACCACAGCCGGTGCAGCGACGCCCGCTCGTAGACCTGCCGCTGGAGCACGCCCGCCACGCGGGTGCCGTCCGGCAGGGCCGCGGTCAGCACGTCGCCGTCCGGCGGTTCCGGCACCGCGGGCAGCATCGGGTCGAGGGAGGCGAAACGCGCGGACTGCGCGTCCAGCAGCGCTCGACCGACCGTCATGGGGCCAGATTACGACCTGCGATCTCCTGGACCGGAAGCCTCGCCGGTCCACCCGCCGAGCGGTTGCCGCTTGCGGGTCCGGAAGATCGCCGTGCCGGGGAACAGCTTCCCGCGCAGCGGGCTCCACTGGCCCCACTCGCGGTCGTGCCCGGCGGGCCACTCGGGTTCCAGCAGGTCCACCAGCTCCAGGCCGGCGTCCGCGAGCTGCCGCACGTAGTCGCCCATCGTCCGGTGGTGCTCCACGTAGGTCGCCCGGCCCAGCTCGTCGACCTCGACGTACGGCGTCCGGTCGAAGTACGACTGGGTCACGGTCAGGCCGCCGGGGCCGGGGTCGTCCGGGAAGATCCACCTGATCGGGTGGGTGACGGCGAACACCCACGGCGCGCCGGGCCGCAGCACCCGCGACACCTCGCGCATCACCGTGCCGGAGTCCGCCACGAACGGCACCGCGCCGAACGCCGAGCACGCCGCGTCGAACGACCCGTCCGCGAACGGCAGCTGGTCCGCGCTCGCCTGGACCAGCGGTACGTCGATCCCGGTCTCGCGGTTCGCCGCGGCGGCGTGCCGGAGCATGCCCGCGGAGATGTCGAACGCGACGGCGCGCGCGCCCTGCGACGCGAGCCACCGGGCGCACGGCGCCGACCCGCAGCCGACCTCCAGCACCCGCTTGCCCGCGACGTCCCCGAGCAGGCGCGCGTCCTCCTCGCGGACCCCCTCCGGGCACCACATGAAGTCGGCCGCGCCGAGGAACTCGCCGTGCTCGGCGTGGTAGTCGTCGGCGTCCGCGTCCCACCAGATCCGGTTGGCGGTGCGCGACTCGGCGGCGTCCACGGGCCTCTTGGCGATCCCGGTCGTGCCGAGGGTGAGTTCGGCACTGGCGTGCTGCGTGGACACACTGCTCCTAACGTGGGGGTACCGGTTTGCCCGCTGGTCGCGAAGCCGCGTACGATACCGCCTGCGTAGTGGGTTAGCTCTGCCCATGATCCAGTAGCACGAAAACTGGCCTGTGGAGGTCGGGTGTGCCCGCCGCGCGAAGCACTTTGCAGGCCACCCAATCCCAATCCGTACCGGAGCCACCTACCTAATGTCCACCGACACCACCATTGTCCCGGTCGCCAAGGCGCCGAAGCAGGTCGCGATCAACGATATCGGTACGGAGGAGGACTTCCTCGCCGCTATCGACAAGACGATCAAGTACTTCAACGACGGCGACATCGTCGAGGGCACGATCGTCAAGGTCGACCGGGACGAGGTCCTGCTCGACATCGGCTACAAGACCGAGGGCGTCATCCCCTCGCGCGAGTTGTCGATCAAGCACGACGTTGACCCCAACGATGTTGTGAAGGTCGGCGACGAGGTCGAGGCCCTCGTTCTCCAGAAGGAGGACAAGGAAGGTCGGCTGATCCTCTCCAAGAAGCGCGCTCAGTACGAGCGCGCGTGGGGCACCATCGAGGCGCTCAAGGAGAAGGACGAGCCGGTCAAGGGCACCGTCATCGAGGTGGTCAAGGGTGGTCTGATCCTCGACATCGGCCTGCGCGGCTTCCTCCCCGCGTCGCTCGTCGAGATGCGCCGCGTGCGCGACCTCCAGCCCTACGTCGGGCGCGAGCTCGAAGCCAAGATCATCGAGCTGGACAAGAACCGCAACAACGTGGTCCTGTCCCGCCGTGCGTGGCTGGAGCAGACGCAGTCCGAGGTGCGCAGCGAGTTCCTCAACCAGCTCCAGAAGGGCCAGGTCCGCAAGGGCGTCGTGTCCTCGATCGTCAACTTCGGTGCCTTCGTGGACCTCGGTGGCGTCGACGGCCTGGTGCACGTCTCGGAGCTGTCCTGGAAGCACATCGACCACCCGTCCGAGGTTGTCGAGGTCGGCCAGGAAGTCACCGTCGAGGTCCTCGACGTCGACATGGAGCGCGAGCGCGTGTCGCTGTCGCTCAAGGCGACGCAGGAAGACCCGTGGCGCCAGTTCGCCCGCACGCACGCCATCGGCCAGATCGTGCCCGGCAAGGTCACGAAGCTGGTTCCGTTCGGCGCGTTCGTCCGCGTGGACGAGGGCATCGAGGGCCTGGTGCACATCTCCGAGCTGGCCGAGCGCCACGTCGAGATCCCGGAGCAGGTCGTGCAGGTCGGCGACGACGTCATGGTCAAGGTCATCGACATCGACCTGGACCGCCGCCGCATCTCCCTCTCGCTGAAGCAGGCGAACGAGGGCTTCACGGTCGACTCCGAGTTCGACCCGACGCAGTACGGCATGGCCGCCGAGTACGACGCCGAGGGCAACTACATCTACCCCGAAGGCTTCGACGTCGAGAGCCAGGAGTGGCAGGAAGGCTTCGACAAGCAGCGTGAGGAGTGGGAGCGTCAGTACGCTGAGGCCCACACTCGTTACGAGGCCCACATGAAGCAGGTCGCGAAGGCCGCTGCCGCTGAGGAAGAGGCCGCTGGGGAGACCAACTACTCCTCGGGCGGCGACGCTCCGGCTGCCGCGTCCAGCACCGGCGCCCCGGCCCAGTCCGGCGGCACCCTTGCCAGCGACGAGCAGCTCGCCCTCCTCCGCGAGAAGCTGTCGGGTGGCGCCTGATCCCGTAGGGATCATCTAGCCAAGACCCACTGACAAGCCCCGCACCACTCACCGTGGTGCGGGGCTCTGTCGTTCCCAGACAAAATCCACAGGCTGCCGAACCCAGGCGAGTCACCTGGCCACACATGCCGAACCCACCCACCCGTCACATCGCACCAACGCCCTCGCCGGGCACTAGCCGCTACCGCCACTCACCAACCGCACAACACACGCCGACCAACAACCTCACTACGGCACCTAGCCCAACCCACCGCCTACCCAAGGACACCCAACAGCCCCACCCACCTACCGGAACGCACTGCCAACACTTCCCCCACGAGCCAATCCCAGACCCCACCCTGCCCCGATCCCCAGCGCGTTCGTGCTTTGCCCTGCTTTGT
>DATMCA010000682.1:0-5259 GCA_035559015.1 Umezawaea sp.
CGCCGCACGCGCGGCTCGGGCGGTGGTCGACGCGGTTCGCGGTCACCCGCGTCGCCGTCGCGGTACTCCTCGAAGTCGATCGCCACCGCCGCCCCGCGCGGGACGCGCTCACCGGGGTCCGGGTCCTGACCGGTGACCAGCCAGTGGCCGGGCCAGGTCAGGGCGCCCAGCGGCGGGCCGTCCGGGTCCCTGGCGGTGACGACGACCCCCGCCTCGTGGCCCACGCTCCGCGCGACGTGCACGAACAGGCCGACGAGATCCGGCACCTCGACGCTCCCCGATGGTGGCACGTCACCAGGATCGCGCGGCGCGAGTGCGCGCGCCAGGTCACGAGAAGTACCGCGACCAGACGTAGACCCACGCCATCGCGGTGCTCAGCGCCGTGACGACGATGCCGTACCTGGTGAACTGCCAGAAGCTGATCGGGTGGCCGGTGCGGGCGGCGATGCCGACCGCCACGACGTTCGCGCTCGCGGCCACGGCCGTGCCGTTGCCGCCGAAGTCGGCGCCCAGCGCGAACGACCACCACAGCGCCTCGCCCGTCTCCGCGTCGGGCACCCCGGCGACCATCCCCTCCACCACGGGCGCCATCGTCGCCACGTACGGGATGTTGTCGAAGAACGCGCCCAGCACGCTCGATCCGAACAGCAGGGCCGTGGCGGCGAGGAAGTGGTCGTCGCCGAACGCCCCGACCGTCCACGTGCCGATGGTCTCGATGACGCCGGTGTGCACCAGCCCGCCCACCATCACGAACAGCCCCATGAAGAAGACGAGCGTCGGCCACTCGACCTCCGCCAGGACGTCCCCCACGTCCACGCGGGTGACCAGCAGCATGACGTCCGCGCCGACGAGCGCGACGATCGCCGGGTCGACGTAGAGCACGGCGTGCAGGCCGAACCCGATCACCACACCGCCGAACACGACCAGGCAGCGGCACAGCATCACCGGATCGGTGATGGCCCGCCGTTCCTGCAACGCCATTACCGAGGCCACGTGCTCCGCGTTGTACCGGAACGACGAGCGGAACAGCACCTTGGTCAGCAGCACGAACACCACGAACACGACGACGACCACCGGTGTCATGTGGACGAGGAAGTCGACGAAGGTCAGCCCGGCCCGGCTGCCGATGATGATGTTCGGGGGATCGCCGATCAACGTGGCCGCGCCGCCGATGTTGGACGCCAGCACCTCGGCGATCAGGTAGGGCTGGGCCGGGATGCGGAGCCGGTCGCACACCACGACGGTGACCGGGGCGACGAGCATGATCGTGGTGACGTTGTCCAGGAACGGCGACGCGACGGCGGTGATGCCCATCAGCATCACCATGAGCCGGTACGGCCGACCCCCGGCCTTCTTGGCCGCCCAGATGGCCAGGAAGTCGAACACGCCGGTCTGCTTGACGATCCCGACGATCACCATCATCCCGAACAGCAGGAAGATGACGTTCCAGTCGATGCCCTCGTGCTCGGAGAAGAACACCTCGGAGCCCGGGACCAGGCCGAGCACCGCCATCAGGCCCGCCGCGACCAGGACGACCCTGACCTTGTCCACCTTCTCGGTGGCGATGAGGAAGAACGCGACCAGGAAGATCGCCAGCGCGAGCAGGGCGGTCACGGCGGTCCGGGGTGGGAGCGCACGGGGAGGACCTCCGAACGATGGGCGTCGCCGCCCGCGGCGGTACCGCGGGCGGCGACTTCGACAGGTGGTCAGTCGTCGGTGGTGAACACCGCGAGGCTGGTGATCAGCCGTTCGAGGGTGATTGCGCCGACCAGGACGCCGTCGTCGTCGACCACGGCGACGAGCGGGCTGTGCCGGCGGGCCATCAGCGCGGCGACCTCCAGCAGCGTGGCGTCGGCCCGCACGGTGACGGGCCTGGCCGGTCGGGTCGGCGCGACGTCGCCGACGGTGCGGTCGGCCAGTGCCTGCCAGAACACGTCGGCGTGGTCCTCGTCGACGGTCCGCACGAGCGCCGGGTCCTCTTGGTAGGCGCCGGGCACGGCCAGGCGCAGCACCTGCGTGCCCGGCAGCACGGCCCACGGCCGGGACCGCGCGTCCACGACGACCAGGCCCGGCAGGCGGCTCACGGCCATCACCCGCACCGCCTTCGCCACCGGGTCGTCGACCGTGACGGTCGGGACGTTCGCGGCGATGTCGCGTGCCTGCATGGTTTCAGCCCGTTCGGTGCGCACCGGCGTGGTCATGGCGTGGATCCCTCCGTTCCGGGGTCACCACGAGCTTCACGGGATCGGGGCTCGCGGACCATCGGGGCGGACACCCAACCGGAGGTGGGAGTGCCATGCACTCCTCAGCGCCCGCCGCCGAGGCCGAGGGAGCCCGCCAGCAGCAGGCCGGCGGCGATGAGCAGCGCGTGCGGCACGACGACGCCCGCGACGACCAGGGCGGCGGCGAGCGCGAGGAGCGCCCACCTCGTCCTCGGCTTGAGTCGGATCGGCTGGCGGTGATCGGTGCGGACCATCGGCTCCTCCTCGGTGGCGTGCCCCCACCGTGCCCGCGGTGAGGGGGTCGGCGACATCCGGTGCCCCGCCCATTCGGACCCGGTTCCGCCGGCCACCGGCCGCGTGGCGGGATGGACCGACCACGACGAACATGGGTGTCACCACGGATGGACACGGCGCGTTTTTCGGGTCAACCTCGCAGGCGTGGCGGGAAGTGATCACCAGGAGGCGAACCGCGTGTCCCTGTTCGGCCGGATCTTCCTGCTCAACGCCGTGGCGCTGGTCGCCGCCGCGGCGCTGCTCGTGCTCGGGCCGCTGACCGTGTCCACGCCCGCGCTGTTCACCGAGATCCTGGTCCTCGCCGCGGGCCTGGTCGTCCTGCTGATGGCCAACGCGGCCCTGATCAGGCTCGGACTGGCCCCGCTGGAACGGCTCACCCGCGCGATGACGACGATCGACCTGCTCAAGCCCGGCCCCCGGCTGACGGCGTCGGGCCACGGCGAGATCGCGGACCTGATCACGACGTTCAACGGGATGCTGGACCGGCTGGAGACCGAACGGGGCTTCAGCTCGGCCCGCGCGCTGTCCGCGCAGGAGGCCGAGCGCCGCCGGGTCGCCCAGGAGCTGCACGACGAGGTGGGCCAGTCCCTGACCGCCGTGCTGCTGGAGCTCAAGCGCGTCGCCGACCACGCGCCCGCGCCCGTGCGCGACGAGCTGCCGCAGGTGCAGGAGACGGTCCGCAGCACGCTCGACGAGGTGCGCCGGATCGCCCGCCGGCTGCGGCCGGGCGTGCTGGAGGAGTTGGGCCTGGTCAGCGCGTTGAAGGCACTGGTCGCGGAGATCTCCGAGCACGCCGACGTCGTGGTGCGCCGCACGTTCGACCGGCACCTGCCCGACCTGGACAAGGAGACCGAACTCGTCGTGTACCGCGTCGCGCAGGAAGGCCTGACGAACACCGTGCGGCACTCCGGGGCCCACCAGGTCGAGCTGTTGCTGCGGTCGACGTCGGCCGGGGTGGAGCTGTGCGTCCGCGACGACGGCCGGGGGATGGGCGACGCGGTGGAGGGCTCGGGCATCCGGGGGATGCGGGAACGGGCGCTGCTGGTCGGCGCGGACCTGACCGTAGGTCCCGCTCCGCGGGGCGGCACCGAGGTCCGGCTGGTCGTCCGGGCGGGGGAGCGCCGGTGACGCCGGTGCGGATCCTGCTCGCCGACGACCACGCGCTGGTGCGGCGCGGCGTGCGGCTCATCCTCGACAACGAGCCGGACCTGACCGTGGTCGGGGAGGCGGGCGACGGGGCCGAGGCGATCACCATGGCCCGCGCGGAGAAGCCGGACCTCGCGATCCTCGACATCGCGATGCCCCGGCTGACCGGCCTCCAGGCCGCGCGTGAGCTGTCGCGCCTGATGCCCGACCTGCGCATCCTGATCCTGACGATGTACGACAACGAGCAGTACTTCTTCGAGGCCCTCAAGGCGGGCGCCTCCGGGTACGTGCTCAAGTCCGTCGCCGACCGTGACCTCGTGGAGGCCTGCCGGGCGGCGATCCGCGGCGAACCGTTCCTGTACCCCGGCGCGGTCGCCTCGCTGATCCGGAACTACCTCGACCGGGTGCGCGACGGCGAGAGCGTCCCGGCGAAGGCCATCACCGACCGGGAGGAGGAGATCCTCAAGCTCGTCGCCGAGGGCAACTCCTCCAAGGAGATCGCCGACCTGCTCTTCATCAGCGTGAAGACGGTCGAGCGGCACCGCGCCAACCTGCTGGCGAAGCTCGGTCTGAAGGACCGCCTCGAACTCACCCGGTACGCGATCCGCGCCGGGCTCATCGAACCGTGAAGCACCCGTGCGAAAAGAGGGACGACCACCCGTGAACGTCGAAGTGACGCCGCTGCCCGGCATCGGGGTCCGCGAGGACTTCGCCATCCGAGCGGGCCGCCGGATCGGAGTGATCTCCTACCGCGAGGGCAAGTTCGAGCTGATCGTGTCCAAGGAGGACGACCCCGACGCGTCCGGTGTGTCCATACCGCTCACCCCCGAGGAGGCCGGGACCCTCGCGGGCCTGCTCGGCTCGCCGCAGTTGGTCGCCCGGCTGAGCGAGCAGCACCGCGACATCAGCGGGATCAGCACGCGGCAGCTGCCGGTCACCGCGTTCGCGAACCGCACCCTGGGCGACACGGCGCTGCGCACCCGCACGAGCGCGTCGATCGTCGCCGTGATCCGCGTGGGCGTCGCGCACCCCTCACCGGGGCCGGAGTTCCTGTTCGAGAACGGCGACCTCGCCGTCGTGGTCGGCACCGCGGACGGCCTGGAGGCCGCCGCCGAGATCCTGACAGGCGGCTGACCGTGCCGGAAACCACGATCGCGCTGATCCAACTGGGTGCGGTCTTCTTCGGGCTCGGCCTGCTCGGCCGGGTCGCCTGGAAGTTCGGGATCTCACCCATCCCGCTCTACCTCGTCGGGGGCCTCGCGTTCGGCTCCGGCGGGCTGATCCCGTTGCACGGCATCGAGGAGTTCGCCCACCTGGCCAGCGAGATCGGCGTGGTGCTGCTGCTGTTGCTGCTGGGCCTGGAGTACTCGGCGTCCGAGCTGACGACCGGCCTGCGCAAGTCATGGACGGCGGGGCTGGTCGACCTGGTGCTCAACGCCGTGCCGGGCGCCGTCGCCGCGCTGCTGCTCGGCTGGGGCCCGGTCGGCGCGCTGGCGATGGCGGGCGTCACCTACATCTCGTCCTCCGGCATCATCGCCAAGGTCCTCGGCGACCTGGGCAGGCTGGGCAACCGGGAGACCCCGGTCATCCTCTCGGT
>DATMCA010000683.1:0-3807 GCA_035559015.1 Umezawaea sp.
GGTGTCTCCGCCACGACGAACCGCATGGGTTGACCGGGTGTGAACCGCACCAGGCCCTCGCCGCCGCCACGCTGGTGTTGTCTCACGAGTTTGTCGCGCATCTCCTTCTCGTGCGGGTCGTCCGGGTCCCAGCGCACGACGGCACCGTGCATCACGCCGAACTTGCCGTCCCGCATGTCCTGGATGAGCAGGTCGTACTCGTCCTGCGGGATCTCGGTCCCATCCGGCCTCCGGATGTCGTAGAGGTCGTGATCGCCCGCGATGGGATGGGCGACCTTGTTCTTGTCGTAACCGTGGACGACGTAGCCGATCACCTCGAACCGGCCGGGGCCCAGGGGTTTGCGCGCGAGCTTCTGCATCTTCTGACCGTATTCGCGGCGCTCGTCGACTCGCATGCGGTACCGCTTCCGACCCGCATCGATGTCCTCCCTCCCGAGGTTCCTGCGCTTCGGCTGGGGCACCGAGTTGACGAAGAAGCCGACACGGCCCTTCTTCTCCGGCTCGATGCCCAGGAAGGTGTCGGCGTTGTTGATGGTCTTGGCCTTGATGTCCACCGGTTTGTACCAGGCGCCGCGCATGAGGTGGCGCACCGAATCCGGGTTGGTGGGCCGCACCTCGATGATCACGTTGTTAGCGTCGGCGAAGCGCTGGAACTTCCGGCTGTTCTTGATGAGCACCCCGTAGTCGGCCTGCGCCTTCTTCCGGCTCAACGGCGAGTTCTCCGCGCGGCTCGTCTTCGACGGGTTGATGGTCGCGACGAAGTGGATCACGTGGTGGTCACCGGCCAGGCGCTCCACGACGAGGGTCAGCGCGGTCAGCCGATGGCGGCGTTGGACGGCCGGCAGGTGGACCCTGATCTCGTCGACCGGCATACCGGTACGGACCAGGGCGATGGCGTCGCGGAGCGCGGCGTCCAGGCGTTTCAGGTCATCGTCCCGCGGAGTCGCGCCCTCCGCCTCGGCGCTCCGGTCCTTCTCGACGCGGCGGCCCGACAACTGGGCGAACACGGCGATGAGATCGGCGCGGATCTCCTCGAGGAGTTGTCGACCCAGGGCCAGCTCACGGCGTTTGCCCTGGACGAACGGCAACGATTCCCTGTCGATCACCGCGTCGATCCAGCGGTTGACGGCAAGACGGGCCTGCATGGCGCTGACGGCGAGGTGCCGTGCCAGCAGGCCGGCCTCGGCCCGGTGCCGGTAGTACCGGTCCACGGCGACGGCGACGGAGTTGATGGCCAGCAGCGCGTCGCGCGAGGCGTTGCCGTAGATCGTGGAATGGGCGTCCGAACCGCTCACCTGCCGGGGCTTGCGCACGACCAGTTCGGGGATCGCCGCGGCCTTGCCGCGAGCTATCGCCAGACCGTCGACCAGGATCCGCGCCGCCGACGAGCGGTTCAGGTCAAGCTCCCGGACAGCGGCCGCGGAGTTCGTGTGCGCTTGGCCGAGCTGCTTTCCGAAGGCCAGGGCGAAGATGTGATCACCGCGCTTCGGCCCGGCGACGAGGGCGTCGGTCTTCTCCTCCTTCTTCGGGTTGATCTCGGCTTCGACCGCCCACACCTGGCCCACGTCGACCAGGTCGACACGACGGACGCGGAACTTCCTGCGGATGGCCGACAGCGGTCCGGCCACCTCGTCTCGACCGACTGGCTTGCGGGCGTGGCGGGCCATGACACGCCTGGCAGCCGCCATGGCCTTGTCGAGCCTGTTCGACCGGTCCTCCTCCTTGCGGCGCGCGGTGTCCGGCCGCTTCCTGTCCTTGCGCCTGTCCGGTCGACGTCGGTCCGGAGGCCTCCGCTTCTCCGGCCTCCGCGTGTCCGCGGGTCCGCGTTGGTCTGGTCTGCGCTTGTCCCTCGGCCGTCGTTCGTCCAGCGAGCCCTTCAGCTTGGACCAGAGCTTCTTGACCAGGCCGACGATCCTGTCGATCACCCAGTCGACGGCTCGGTTGACGGGTTTGGCCAGCTTCTGGAAGATCTGCCGGACCTTGCCGGCTATGCCACCGATGCCGAGGATCGCCGCCAGCGCCCCGATCAGCACCGGAATCGACCTGGCCAGGGCGCGTTCGACGAGCGCGGGCACGCCGCCGGCGCCGCCCCGTGCGATCGCGATCACCGCGTCGAGGACGGCGTTGACGAACTCGATGATCTGGCGGCCCTGGGTGACGATGAACCGGATGATGTCGATGATCATCTTGCAGGCGCGGACGAACGCCGAGGCAGGGTTGAGCAGCGAGACGATCCACGTGATCCCGGCGATGATGATCGTCGGCAACAGGTACGACACCAGGTCCTCGACGAGGGTCTTCTTCAGGTCCCCGACCCGTGTTCTCAGGTCGGACCACATGCCCGCCACGCCGCGTTTCCTGGTCTCGGCCACCAGCGGAACCGCGGTTTCCGCGGCCGCGACCGCCTGCTCGGGCACCCGCCGGGTGAGCCGTGCCCGGATGTTCGGCCAGGACAGGCCCAGCAATCCGGCGATCACCACGAGGATGCCGAGCACGTCGAACGTCGTCGGCAACTGGATGCCGGCGGTTCCGGCGGTCCCGAGCAACCAGGCCAGGACGCCTTGCCGCAGGTGTTGTCCGGCGTTGCGCATGAACAGCTTCAGGCCGCCGCCAACACCGGTGACCAGGTTGCCCAGGAAGCCGATCGGGTCCGTGAGGATCGCGCCGATCGCCGTCGCCGCCTTGCGGAGCACGCCGAGCAGCAGTCGTTTGAGCTCCAGGATGGCGTCGATGACGCCCTTGACCGCGTCCTTGGCCTTGTCGACAGCGCCCTTGTTCTCCTCTTTCTGCTCCGCGATCTCCTGGTCGACCGCTTTCACCGCGTCGGTGTACTTGGTGGCGAGGGTGTCGACCAGTTCGGTGCCCTTGTCGTCCACCGACTGGGTCAGCTCGTCGAACTTGTCCGCGAACTCGGACACCGCCTCGCGGCCGATGGCCTGGAGGTCCTTGGGGAGTTTCGTGACCGCGGCGCGCAGTTCCGCGCGGCCGTCGGCGATGCGCTGCTTCGCCCTGGTCAGTTCTCGGGCGATGGTGTCCGCGATGGTCGAGACGACACCGCGCATGCGGCGGACGTAGTTGGCACGGGCCTCCTCCAGGAAGACGTTGACCTCGTCCGGCAGACCGAGCAGCCAGTCCCGGAACCACTTGAGCCTGTTGATCCCGGAGTACCGGCGATCCTTGTAGTCCTCCAGCTTGCGCTTGTGCTCGGCGGTGAACGCGTCCCGCGCGGCCTTCTCCTCGCGCGTGAACTGGTCGTCCACCAGCACGTCCAGACCGGTGAGGATGCCTTCGACGTCGGCCTTCATCTTGTCGAAGACCTTCTGCAGCAGCGCGGTGACCTCGGCGCGCTTCTCCTCGTCGCGAGTCTTGGTGCCGGCCTTGCCTGTGCTGACCTGCCGGCCGGTGCGCACCCGCGTCGCGGCCATCGAGGCCATCGCGGCCGTGCCGAGTTGCCCGGCCTGTGCGGTGGTTCGGCGCAGCTGAGCGGCTTCGTGTCGGCGGAGCTGCTCGGGGGCGGTCTCGGAGTGCCGTTCGGCCGCCTCCTTGCTGGAGAGGGCCTTGACGAAGGTCGGCTCGTTGGACTTCTTCAGCTGGGTCTCGGTGACCTGCGCCTCGGCCATCTGCCGGTCGACCTCGGCCGGGCCGGCGGACATGTCCGTGGCCGAGAGCGGCAGCGTGTCCGGCGTCGCCTTCTTCGGATCCGGAGTGGCGGGCCGGCCTGGTGGGCTGTCCGCCGCCATGGACACGACCTTCTTCGGCACGGCGGCGGAGGTGTCGGGCGGGGCCGCCGTGGTGGTGGCGATCTGC
>DATMCA010000684.1:0-2590 GCA_035559015.1 Umezawaea sp.
CTGGACGGCGCCGACACCGCGATGCTGCACGCCGTGGACGCCGGGTCGCCCGACCGGATGCGGACCGGGATGCGGGTCCGGGTGCGCTGGGCCGACGAACGGGTCGGCGCCATCACGGACATCGCGTGCTTCGAGCCGTCCGACGAACCCGCGCTCGAACCGCTGGCCGACGAGGGCGACCCGGTCACCATGATCACCACGCCGGTGCGGCTGCACTACCAGCACACCGCGTCGCCGGAGGAGAGCTCGTTCCTGCGCGGTCTGACCGAGGGAAGGCTGCTCGGCCAGCGCTGCCCGGCCTGCGGCAAGGTCTACCTGCCGCCCAGGCCCGCGTGCCCGACCGACGGCGTGCCCACCGCGGAGGAGGTGGAGCTGCCGGACCGCGGGACGGTGACGACCTTCTGCATCGTCAACGTGCCGTTCCTCGGCCAGCGGATCACCCCGCCGTACGTGGCGGCCTACGTGCTGCTGGACGGCGCGGACATCGCGTTCCTGCACCTCGTCCTCGGCTGCGCCGCCGACGAGGTGCGGATGGGCATGCGCGTCGAGGCCGTCTGGAAACCACGGGAGGAGTGGGGGCCGACGTTGCAGAACATCGACCACTTCCGCCCCACCGGGGAGCCGGACGCCCCGTACGACACCTATTCGCAGCACCTGTGACGAGAGGAGGTCGGTCCATGCCGGACGTCGCGGTCGTCGGCTTCGCCCAGACACCCTGCGTGCGCAGGACGACCGGCACCACCAACGGTGTCGAGATGCTGGTGCCGATCTTCCAGGAGGTGCTGGGCGGGCTCGGACTGTCCACACCGGACATCGGGTTCTGGTGCTCGGGGTCGTCGGACTACCTGGCGGGGCGGGCGTTCTCGTTCGTCTCCGCCGTCGACGCGATCGGCGCGTTCCCCCCGATCGTCGAGTCGCACGTGGAGATGGACGCCGCCTGGGCGCTCTACGAGGCGTGGGTGAAGATCCGCACCGGCGAGGTCGACACCGCCCTGGTCTACGGCTTCGGCAAGTCCTCGGCCGGGCAGCTCCGCCGGGTGCTGGCCCTCCAGCTCGACCCGTACCTGGTGACGCCGCTGTGGCCCGACTCGATCGGGCTGGCCGGGATCCAGGCGAGGCTGGGCATCGAGGGCGGCCTGTGGAGCGAGCGCGCCATGGCCGAGGTCGCGGCCCGCAGCCGGTCGGACGCGCGGGCGAACCCGCTCGCGCAGTTCTCCGGCGAGGTCGACGTCGAGGACCTGCTGGCCGAGCCGTACCTGGCTGACCCGTTGCGGGCGCACGACTGCGCGCCGATCACCGACGGGGCGGCGACGATCGTGCTGGCGTCCGGCGACCGGGCCCGCGAGCTGTGCGAGCGCCCGGCGTGGATCACCGGCATCGAGCACCGGGTCGACTCGCCGAACCTCGGCGGGCGCGACCTGACGACGTCACCCTCCACCGTGGCGGCGGGCAAGGCGGCGGGCGTCGACGGCGTCGCGGTGGCGGAGCTGCACGCGCCGTTCAGCCACCAGGAGATCCTGCTGCGCCAAGCGCTCGGGCTCGGCGACGAGGTCCGGATCAACCCGTCCGGCGGCACGCTGGTCGGCAACCCGATGTTCTCGGCCGGGCTGGCGCGGATCGGCGAGGCGGCGCGGCGGGTGCTGGACGGGGAGGCCGAGCGGGTGCTCGGGCACGCCACCAGCGGACCACTGCTCCAGCAGAACCTGGTCTGCGTCATGGAGGGACGGGACTGATGGCCAAGCAGCAGGCGGCCGTGGTCGGCACCGGCCAGACCCACCACGCCGCGAAACGACTGGACGTGTCCATGGCCGGGCTGTGCCGCGAGGCCGTCGACCGCGCGATGGCCGACGCCGACGTGACCTGGTCGGACATCGACGCCGTCGTGGTCGGCAAGGCGCCGGACCTGTTCGAGGGCGTGATGATGCCCGAGCTGTTCCTGGCGGACGCGTTGGGCGCCAACGGGAAACCGCTGCTGCGCGTGCACACCGCCGGTTCGGTCGGCGGCACCACGGCGAACGTGGCCGCCAGCCTCGTGCAGGCCGGCGTGCACCGGCGGGTGCTGGCCGTGGCGTTCGAGAAGCAGTCGGAGTCCAACGCGATGTGGGCGCTGTCCGTGCCGACGCCGTTCACCATGCCGGTGCACGCGGGCGCGGGCGGCTACTTCGCACCGCACGTGCGCTCCTACATCCGCCGGTCCGGCGCGCCGGAGCACATCGGCGCGATGGTCGCGGTGAAGGACCGGCGCAACGGCGCCCTCAACCCCCACGCGCACCTCCGGCAACCGGACATCACGCTGGAGTCGGTGCGGGCGTCCAAGATGCTGTGGGACCCGATCCGCTACGACGAGACGTGCCCGTCGTCGGACGGCGCGTGCGCGATCGTCCTCTCCGACGAGCCGACCAGCGGCGCGGCCGCGTGGATCCACGCCACCGCGCTGCGCACCGAGCCGACGACGTTCGCCGGGCGCGACCAGGTCAACCCGCAGGCGGGCCGGGACGCGGCCGCCGCGCTGTGGCACGAGGCGGGCATCACCGATCCACTCACGGAGATCGACGCCGCCGAGATCTACGTGCCGTTCTCCTGGTTCGAG
>DATMCA010000685.1:0-7422 GCA_035559015.1 Umezawaea sp.
GAGCAGGCCGTGTCGACCGTGACGGCCGGGCCTTCCAGGCCGAACGTGTAGGAGATGCGGCCGGACACCACGCTGCCGGAGGTGCCGGTGCCGAGGTAGCCCTCGACCTCGTCCGGGATGGTCCCGATGTTCGTGGCGTAGTCGTGGTACATCAGGCCGGCGAACACCCCGGTCCGACTCCCCCGCACCTTCGCCGGGTCGATGCCCGCGCGCTCGAACGCCTCCCACGACGTCTCCAGCAGCAACCGCTGCTGCGGGTCCATCGCCAGCGCTTCCCGTGGGGAGATCCCGAAGAACGCCGGGTCGAAGTCGCCCGCCTCGTGCAGGAACCCGCCTTCACGGGTGTAGGTCTTGCCGATGGCGTCGGGGTTCGGGTCGTACAGGCCGTCGAGGTCCCAGCCGCGACCGGTCGGGAACCCGGAGACCGCGTCCCGGCCGTCGAGCACGAGCTGCCACAGGTCTTCCGGCGACCGGACGCCTCCGGGGAAGCGGCAGGCCATCGCGACGATCGCGATCGGGTCGTCGTTGGCGACCTTCGCCGCCACGACCTGCTCGGCGACCTCGTCCTCGTCCACCAGTTCGGTGCGCAGGTGCGCCGCGAGGGCCAGCGAGGTCGGGTAGTCGAACACCACGGTCGCGGGCAGCCGCAGTCCGGTCGCGGCGCCGAGCGCGTTGCGCAGCTCCACGGCGGACAACGAGTCCAGGCCCATCTCCACCAGGCCGCGGCCCGGTTCGACCAGACCCGCGTCCCGGTAGCCCAGGACGGTCGCGACCCGGCCGCGCACCAGGTCCAGCAGCAACCGGTCCTGCTCCTCGGTCGGCACGCCCAGCAGCTTCCGCGACCACTGCGCCGATTCGGCCGACGCCTTGGCGGCGTTGCGGCGCTTCGGCGCGCGGACCAGACCGCGCAGCAGGGCGGGGACCTCGGTGCTCGTGCGGAGCACGGTGGTGTCGAGCTTCATCGGCAGCACCAGGGCCGTGTCGGCCCGGAGCGCCGCGTCGAACAGCGCGAGACCGTCGGCGACGGGCAGCACCGGCATGCCCGCGCGAGCCATCCGCGCGAGGTCGGCGGGTGACAGACCCGCGCCCATGCCCGTGGTCTGCTCCCACACGCCCCAGGCGAGCGACACCGCGGCCTGCCCGTTCGCCCGGCGGTGGGCGGCGAGGCCGTCCAGGTAGGTGTTGGCCGCCGCGTAGTTCGCCTGGCCGGGTGCGCCGAGCACGCCCGACGACGACGAGAACAGGGCGAACAGCTCCAGGTCGCCGGTCAGCTCGTGCAGGTGCCTCGCCGCGTCGGCCTTCGGGGCCAGCACGGTGGCGAGGCGTTGCGGGGTCAGGGATTCCAGGACGCCGTCGTCCAGCACACCGGCGGTGTGCACGACACCGGTCAGGTCCTCGATACCCGCCAGCAGCGTTTCGACGGAGTCGCGGTCCGACACGTCGCAGGCGACCACGTCGACCCGTGCGTCCAGTTCCGCGACCAGGTCGGCCGCGCCCGGCGCTTCGAGGCCGCGGCGGGACGTGAGCACCAGGTGCCGCACGCCGTGCTCCGCGACCAGGTGCCGGGCCAGTTCCGCGCCCAGACCGCCCGTGCCACCGGTGATCAGCACCGTGCCGTCGAGGGTCTTGGGCGCTCCCAACGACAACGGCACCAGCCGTGGCGCGAACACCGTGCCACGGCGAACCGCCATCTCCGGCTCTCCGAGTCCGACCACGGGCGCCGAGTCGTCGCTGTCGACCAGCACGATCCGGTCCGGGTGCTCCGACTGGGCCGAGCGGACCAGGCCGGACACGGCGGCGTGCGTCGGGGAGACGTCCTCACCGGCGACCGAGACCGCGCCGGACGTGACCACGACCAGGCGATCCCGTTCGCCCGCCAGGAACTCCTGGAGGTCGGCCAGCACACCCGCGACCACGTCGTGCAGGTCGCCGTTCGGGACGACCAGGACCTGCGCGTCCGGGTCCGGTGCCACGTCGTCGGACGGCAGGGCCGTCCACTCGACGCCGTACAGCGGGTCGGCGGCCTTGCGGTCGATGCCGCTGATCTCCCTCAGCGCCAACGAGTCGACGCGCACGACCGGTGCGCCCGTCCCGTCGGCGGCCAGGACGGTGACGGCACCGCTGCGGCCCGTCGGCGTGATCTTCGCCCGGAGCGCGGATGCGCCCGCGGCGAACAGGCTCACGCCCGCCCAGGAGAACGGCAGCGCGCCCGGTCCGGCCTGGCCGATGCCGATGGCGTGCAGGACCGAGTCCAGCAGGGCCGGGTGCACGCCGAACTCGGCGGCCTGGCGGTGCTCCGACTCGGCTTCCACGTACACGTCGTCGCCGTCGCGCCACGCGGCCTTGAGGCCCCGGAACACCGGCCCGTAGGCCAGTCCACCGGCGGCCAGGTCGTCGTACAGGTCCGTCACGTCCAGTGCGGTGGCCCCGGTCGGCGGCCAGGTGGCCAACTCGAAGTCCGGTGCCGTGACCTGGTCGGTCAGGAAGCCGGTGGCGTGGGTCGTCCACCGCACCTCGTCGCCGTCCGGCCGCGACAGCACGGTCACCGCGCGACGGCCGTCCTCCGGCTCGCCGACGGCCACGTGCAGGCTGACGCCTCCGCGCTCCGGCAGGACCAGGGGTTCTTGCAGCAGCAACTCCTCCAGGTGCCCGCAGCCGACCTCGTCGCCCGTCCGGACCACCAGTTCGACCAGCGCGGTACCGGGCACGACGACCGAACCCGCGACCACGTGGTCGCCCAGCCAGCCGTGCGACGCCACCGACAACCGCGCCGTCGCCAGCACCCCGCCGTCGGGCAACGGCAGGATCGCGCCGAGCAGCGGGTGCTCGGCCGAGTCCAGGCCCGCCGACGTGACGTCGCCGACCGAGCCGGAACCCTCCAGCCAGAACCGTTCGCGCTGGAACCGGTAGGTCGGCAGGTCGACCCGACGGGCACCGGACCCGGCGAAGTAGGCCGCCCAGTCCACCGCGACACCACGGCTGTGCGCCTTGCCGACCGCTTCGACCAGGGTCTTGGCCTCGTCGCGGTCCTTGCGCTGCCCGGCGATCAGCACCGCGTCGGTCACGCTCTCCGCGCCCATCGCGGTCAGCACCCCGTCCGGGCCCAACTCCAGGAACGTCGTGACGCCCTTGGCCTCCAGCGTGGTCACGGCATCGGCGAACCGCACCGCGTCCCGCACGTGCCGCACCCAGTACTCCGGGTCCGTGACATCGCCCAGCAGCGGGATCTTCGGCTCGGTGAAGGTCAGCGTCGAGACCACAGCGCGGAAGTCGTCCAGCATCGGGTCCATCAGCGGCGAGTGGAACGCGTGCGACACGGCCAGCCGCTTGGACTTCCGGTCCTGGAAGTGCGCCAACACCTGCTCGACCTCGGCCTCGTCACCGGCGATCACCACGGACGACGGCCCGTTGACCGCCGCGATCGACACCAGGTCCGTCAGATGCGGCAGCACCTCGGCCTCGGTGGCTTGGAGTGCCACCATCGCGCCGCCCTCGGTCAACGCCTGCATCAGCCGACCGCGTTCACCGACCAGCGTCGCCGCGTCCTCCAGCGACAGCACCCCGGCCACGTGAGCCGCGGCGATCTCGCCGATCGAGTGCCCGGCCAGGAAGTCCGGCCGCACACCCCACGACTCGACAAGTCGGTAAAGCGCCACTTCCAGCGCGAACAACGCGGGCTGCGCGAACTCCGTGCGGTCCAACGAGTCGTGCCTGACGTCCACCAGCGCCGCCACGGCGTCGAACGCCTCCGCGTACACGGGGAACGCCTCGTACAGCTCACGGCCCATCCCGGCCCGTTGCGAACCCTGACCGGTGAACAGAACGGCCAAGCGGCCCTCGACGGCAGGCGTGGACTCGCCGTTCACCACGGCTGCCAACTCCGCGCGCAGGTCGTCGGTCACCGCGAGCACCGCTCGGTGCTCCAGCCGGGTCCGGCCCGCGAGCGAGTACCCGAGGTCCAGCAGGTCGGCGGAGTGGTCGAGCAGCGCGGACGCCTGGGCCCGCAGGGCTTCCGGTGTCTTGCCGGACAGGACGACCGGCACGACCGCGGGGGTGACCTTCTCCGCCACCGGCGCGTCGACGACCGGTGGCTGCTCCAGGATCGCGTGGGCGTTGGTGCCGCTGAAGCCGAACGACGACACACCGACCCGGCGAACGCGACCGGTCTCCGGCCAGGCGATGTTCTCCGTCACGAGGTCGACCAGCCCGGCAGACCACTCGACCTCGTGCGTCGGCTCACCCACGTGCAGCGTCTTGGGCACGATCCCGTGCCGCATCGCCATCACGGCCTTGATCACGGCGGCGACACCGGCGGCGGCCTGGGTGTGGCCGATGTTCGACTTCACCGAGCCGAGCAGCAGCGGAGTCGTCCGCTCCTGCCCGTAGGTGGCGAGCAGGGCCTGGGCCTCGATCGGGTCGCCCAGCGCCGTACCGGTGCCGTGCGCCTCCACGACGTCGACGTCCGAAGTGGACAGACCAGCGCCGGCCAGTGCCTTGCGGATCACCCGCTGCTGCGACGGGCCGTTCGGGGCGGTCAGGCCGTTGGACGCACCGTCCTGGTTGATCGCACTCCCCCGGACGACCGCGAGCACCTCGTGCCCGTTGCGCTGGGCGTCGGACAGCCGCTCCACGAGCAGCATGCCGACACCCTCGCCCCAGGCCGTGCCGTCGGCACCGGCGGCGAACGCCTTGCAGCGCCCGTCCACCGCGAGACCGCGCTGGCGGGAGAAGTCCACGAACGCGCCGGGCGTGGCCATGATCGTCACACCGCCCGCCAGCGCCAGCGAGCACTCACCGGACCGCAGTGCCTGAACCGCCAGGTGCAGGGCCACCAACGACGACGAGCAGGCCGTGTCGACCGTGACGGCCGGACCTTCCAGGCCGAACGTGTACGAGATGCGACCGGACACGACGCTGGCCGCGTTGCCCGTGCCGACGTGGCCTTCGAGGCCGTCGGGGATGCGCGGCAGCAGGTCCAGGTAGTCCTGGCCGTTGGTGCCCGCGAACACGCCGACCTGCCCACCGCGCAAGGACACCGGGTCGATGCCCGCGCGCTCGAACGCCTCCCACGACGTTTCGAGGAGCAGCCGCTGCTGCGGGTCCATCGCCAGGGCCTCACGCGGGCTGATCCCGAAGAACGCCGGGTCGAAGCCGGAGACGTCGTCCACGAACGCGCCCTCGACCACGTAGGACGTGCCCTCGTGCTCGGGGTCCGGGTCGTAGATGTTCGCCAGGTCCCAGCCCCGGTCGGTCGGGAAGCCGGTCATCGCGTCGCGGCCCTGCTCCAGCAGGTCCCAGAGCTGTTCCGGCGACGCCACCCCACCGGGGAAGCGGCAGGCCATCGCCACGATCGCGATCGGCTCGTCCACCCGCTGCGCGACCTCGGCCGACAGCGCTTCCGGTCGGGTGCCGACGAGTTCGGAGCGCAGGTGCTCGGCGAGCACGGCCGGGGTCGGGTAGTCGAAGACGAGCGTGGCGGGCAGCTTGAGCCCGGTCGCCGTGCCGATCGCGCCGCGGAACTCCACGGCGGTCAGCGAGTCGAAGCCGAGTTCCTTGAACGCCAGCCCCGATTCCACGACCTGGTCGCCACCCAGCACGGCGACGACCTGCTCGCGGACCAGGTCCAGCAGCACCCGGCGCTGCTCGTCCTCCGGCAGCGCGGTCAGTCGCGCCACCATGCCGGAGTCACCGGCGGGCGCGGTCGACAACGCCTGGCGCACCTGCGGCAGGTCGCGCAGCAGCGGGCTCGGCCGCACCGACGTGAACAGCGGCGCGAACCGCTCCCAGTCGACGTCCGCGACCGTCAGCACACCCACGTCCGAGCCGACGGCCTTGCGCAGCGCCGTCAGCGCCCGTTCCGGCGCCATCGGCCGGATTCCGCGGGCCCGCAGGTGTTCCTCGGCGTCACCTTCGGTGGCCATGCCGCCGTCGGCCCACGCGCCCCACGCGACCGACGTGGCGGTGAGGCCACGGGCCCGGCGAGATTCGGCGAGACCGTCGAGGTAGGCGTTGGCCGCGGCGTAGGCGCCCTGACCACCGGCACCCCAGGTGCCCGCGATCGAGGAGAACAGCACGAACGCGTCGACCTCGCCGACCAGCTCGTCCAGGTTCGCCGCGCCGGCGACCTTCGCCGCGAGCACGGTCTCGAACTCGGTCGGGTCCTGGTCGGCCAACGGCGAGAAGGCCTCGATGCCCGCCGCGTGCACGACGGCGTTCGGCGGGTACTCGTCCAGCAGGGCCTTGAGGGCGTCCCGGTCGGCCACGTCGCACGCGGCCACCACCACGGGAATGCCCAGATCCAGCAGGTCCTTCGCACCCGGAGCGTCCAGACCGCGACGGGAGGTCAGCACCAAGCGCTCGGCACCGGCCTCGGCCAGCCAGCGGGCGACACGGCTGCCCAGCGCGCCGGTGCCACCGGTCACCAGGACCGTGCCGCGCGGGGTCCAGTCGGTGGTTCCGCCACGAGTCGGCACCAGCCGTCGGCCGAAGACGCCGGACGGTCGAACGGCGACCTGGTCCTCACCGCCCGCCAGCACGGCGACCAGCCGGTCCAGGGCCTGCCCGTCCAGTTCGGGGAGGTCGACCAGACCGCCCCAGCGGTCGGGGTGCTCCAGCGCGACGACCCGGCCGAGACCCCAGAGCTGCGCGAGTTCCGGTGTCACCACGACGTCGTCACGACCGGTCGTCACGG
The DNA here is from genome assembly GCA_035559015.1 of Umezawaea sp. Taxonomy (GTDB): domain Bacteria; phylum Actinomycetota; class Actinomycetes; order Mycobacteriales; family Pseudonocardiaceae; genus Umezawaea. Next base: position 6,692 of record DATMCA010000685.1, read on the forward strand.
CCCCGCGGGTCGCGAACCACAGCGGCGCGTCGACGTTCCGCACCAGTTCCACGGTGTCGAGCACATCGGTGACCAGCGAGAGTACGCCGTCGAACGACTCACCCACCGGCAACAGCGTCGGGTCGGCCCGCACGACGTCCAGGCCGCGTGCGGTCAACCCGTCGACGAGCGCCGATTCGTCGTTCTCCGACACCACGAGCCAGCGTCCGGTCGCCCGGCCGGTCGCCCGGCCGGTCGCGGTGACCGGCTGCCACTCGACCCGGTACGTCCAGGCCGATCCGCTGCGCCGTTCGACCAGCGCGGGCAGGGCGTCCGTGATCGCCGCCAGGTCGCCGTCGTCCACGATGGACCAGAACTCGGCCTCGTCGACCACGGGCGCGACCTGCGAGCTGAGCCAGAACCACTCGTGCTGGAACGCGTACGTCGGCAGTGCGGTCCTGCGTGCGCCGGACCCGGCGAAGTAGGCGGTCCAGTCCACGGCCTGGCCCCGCACGTGCAACGCGCCCAGCGCCTGCACCAACGACGTGACCTCGGACCGGTCCTTCCGCAGCGCCGACACCAGCACGGCGTCCCGCACGGAGTCCTGGCCCATCGCGGTGAGCACCCCGTCCGGGCCCAACTCCAGGAACGTCGTGACGCCCTTGGCCTCCAGCGTGGTCACGGCATCGGCGAACCGCACCGCGTCCCGCACGTGCCGCACCCAGTACTCCGGGTCCGTGACATCGCCCAGC
>DATMCA010000686.1:0-5727 GCA_035559015.1 Umezawaea sp.
TTCCCCTACCTCACCGCGGGGCCGCCAGGATCGGGCTCCCAAAGCCGGTGGCCGGGCATGAGCTACGGCGGCAACACCGACTTCTCCGAGGCGTGGGGTCCCAAGGGCGGACCGAACTGGGCCGACTACCGGTTCGTCAACGACGCCCTCGCCCGCGTCCAGCTCACCATGCGGCAGGGTGTGGCCCGGTTCGACTGCGCGGTGTTCCGGCACGACTTCGGCATGAACGGGGCGTGGACCACCGGTGTCGGCGGCGACACCCTGCTCCGCTCCACCTCCGAGTTGGCGGCCGCCGGGTACACCTACGAGTACCTCGCTCCTGCCCACATCATGCGCGAGGACGCCGCCGTGAGCGGCCGCGTCCTGTTTCGCGACAACGGCGGTTACCGCGCCCTGATCGTGCGCAAGCAGTCGACCATGAGTGTGGAGGCGGCCAAGGCCCTTCTGCGCTTCGCCCGCGAGGGGCTACCCGTCCTGGTGGTGGGCGACCCGCCGTCCCAGGTCCCCGGCTTCGACCCCGCGGGGGTGCTGGACAAGCAGCTGGCCGAGGTCATCAGCAGGCTTGTGGCACAGCCGACGACACGCATGGTCAAGGAGGACGAAGACCTGCCCAGTGCGCTGCGGGCCTTCTCCGTCGAACCGGCCGCGGCTCCCGTCGGCGGTACCGGTCCACTGCTGTCGCTGCGCCGCCACACCCCGTCAGTGGACTACTACCTGCTGATCAACCCCACCGGTGTGCCCGTCCGGCAGGTCATGCGACTCGCCGGTCGCGGTACGCCCTACCTGATGGACGCTTGGACGGGCGGGATCACGCCGGTACCCGACGGCCGCCCCGACAACGACGCGGCCGTCGTGGCGGTCGAACTCGGTGCCGGGGACATCACCGTCATCGCGGTCACCGCTCGCCATGACCACACCTTCAGCCGGGCGGCCCGGCCCGTTGCCTCGCCGCTGGCGGCCACCCCGGGCGGCGGGACTCCGGTGCCGTTGCGCCTCGGGTCCTGGACGCTGGCGGTGGAGAGCTGGACCCCCGGTCCCAGCGGGCAGCCGGGCGATACCGCCAGGACCCCGCTCGGCGTCGTCAGGGTGGTGAGCGGCGAGGACGGCACACTGCCCGCTTGGACGGCGATCACCGGGGAGAAGGGCTATCCAGAGGACCTGGCTGACGTCTCGGGGATCGGGACCTACACCGCTGACATCACCCTGGGAGACGTCTGGAACGGGGTGAAGTCCGCGTACCTGGACGTCGGCACGGTCGTGGACACCGTTCGCGTCGCGGTCAACGGCCGTGACCTGCCGCCGGTCAACCAGCTCGACCGGCGGCACATCGAGGTCGGCCCGTACCTGCGCCCCGGCCGCAACACCGTGTCGATCCGAGTCGCGTCCACCTTGCTCAACGCGGTCCGGGTCGCACCGGGCGCCGACGCCTCCGGGCGCCCGCGGATGGACTACGGCCTGATCGGGCCCGTCACGCTCACCCCGCGTGCGAGCCGCAACCCGATCCTGACCGCGGAGGCACTGCAAAAGCTGGTCCCGCTGGCCGCGGGCGGGTACAACGAGGTCGCGGTCACCGTGACGAACGGGTCACCTCGTCCGCACACGGTGAAGATCACCGCCTCCGCGGCGGATGGCATAACGGCGGTCCCGGAGCCCGCACGGGTGACCCTGGCGGGCGGTGAGTCCACCGCGGTCACCGTCAAGGTGCGCAATGCCGGTCTCGACTCCGGCACGAGCCCGCTCACAGTCACCGCGGGCGTGGACAACGGACCGGCCGCCACGACGACGTCGACACTGGCCCACTCACGCAACCTCGCGCAGAACCCTTACGGGACAGTACTACCTCGCCTGTACGGATCCGCGAGCCAGGACTTCTACCCACCTCTCAGGGCGGTGGACGGCAAAGTGGACACGTTCTGGGTCTCCCGAGGGAGGGCCACCGGGCAGGGGCCGACCAAGGAACGCCCCGTCGACTTCACCGTGGACTTCGGTGACGAGGTCCAGATCGGCACGGTCGGTGTGAGCAGCGGGCCGCAGGCCGACTACGGGCCGCAGGACTTCGACATCGACACTTCCGACGACGGCCGGAACTGGACCACCGTCCGCAGCGTCGTCCACGCACCGCGAGGCACATCGACGACGACATTCCCCCCAGTACAGGCGCGATACCTGCGGTTGCGGATCACGGCCACCTTGGATCCGCTGCGGCGCAACGTGCAGATAGCCGAACTCGTGGCCACTCCTTGACCGTCCACGGGACCAGCACGCGAGGGAAACCGGATCATCGGCGTGGCGGCCGGCAGCTCCCGACGAGGCATCGCGCACAGCCACGGCCTGGAACCGATTGCAGGTCCCGAATATCGACCTCGAGAAGGCTACCCAGGGTCGCACCGGGCGCATCCGCAATTGCAACACCGATTGACGCTGTCCGATTGCGCGCTCCGGACCGGCCAACCTCATCGGGGGCACGGCTCTCACGGCAGATCCTCCATTATGGATAACCACACTCGCCATGACGGAACCCAGCACTATCCATCATCTGGGTCCAGAGACTTTTCGAGCCGCCTCCAAGCTAGGCACCACGCCGTCGGGACGAGCCCGACGAGGAGCCGAGAAACGAAGGTGCCGGCGGAGGTGGCTCTTGGCCACCTCCGCCGGCACCGGTTCGCCGAGCACGTCAAGGCCGGGGCCCGCCAGGAGGCCACCCCACGGGCTTGAGGTCACTTGTGGCCCCAGTCGACGGCGTCGACCGAGTTGACGAAGCTGCCGGGGTGGGTGGCCCCGTCCTGGCGCACGATCGAGCCGAAGGTCCACGGCACCCGCTGAGTGTCGGCCGTGTTCGGCGGCGTGATGAGGACCGAGTCGGGCGCCCAGGGCGCGGTGCCCTCCGGGGTGCTCGCGCCCATGAAGACCAGCGTGGCATCCGTCTGCTGACGGGGCTCGAGGCTGACCGGCTTGATCGGGACGTCACTGCGGACCAGGTCCATGGACTCGCCGTTGTCCTTCTGGAACTGGACACCGGGGAAACCCTGGATCGTGCAGCGGACCGACGAATCGTTGGTCAGCAGGATCGGCACCATCACCTGCCCCTCCGTGCCCAGCGCCGGGAACTCGTCCCCGAGCTCGACCTCTGCGGTGGCGCAGAACTGCTCACCGTTGGAGGGCTTGGCACCGTTCGCCTTCAGCGCGTCGGGACCCCCGGTCACCCTGGTACCACCCACGCCGGTGGTGACCTGCGCCTGCTTCGTGCTCGACGAGGGCGGCTTCACGTCACCGGCGGCGCCGGGCGTCCCAGTCTGACCGGCGGAGCAGGCGGTCAGCGCGCCGAACGCGGCGAGAACAGTGACGGCAACCGCACCACGGACGACCCGACCATTGTTGTTGCGCATTTCCCCGACTCCCTCGAATTGTTTTGCCGTGTTCACATCTTGCATAGGTAAGGATGCTCAACGACCTAAAAGGATGCCCTTTCGTGAATCAGGTCACATGCGACAACCTTGGCCGCCTTCACTCGTCCGACCCCCTCTCCACCCTTACCGCCCCCACCCCGAGCGCATGACGACAACGCCAGACATACATGCTCTGAGCTGCGGTTTCCGCTTCTCCGACCTCCTCGTGGGGCCTGAAGGTGAATTACCTGCCAGGTCAATGCCGATCGATCTGATGAGATAACGCAAAGGCCCTGGGCAACGATCTGTCGCGAGCCTTTTTCGTGAGTATTCCGTGAGCCGGTTCCGGTCCCACCGTGCGGAACCGCACCACCGGGACTCGGCTGCGACTTTCTTCGCAGGCTCGACCGTGAGCGGCACCCGCCTGTACATCCTCGCCGTGATCGAACGCAGCAGCCGCAGGATCCGCATCCTGGGTATCACAGGTGTGAATTAGGAGACACGACTAAACCGGACAGGTTGTGTCCAGTATTCGGGATAGCGTCGTGATCATGACAACGAACACCGTCCAACTGGCCTCCGTCCGCGTGATCACCGACGATCTACCGCGACTCGTCCGCTTCTACGAGGTCCTCACCGGCGCCACCCCGCAGTACCTGACTGACGACTTCGTCGAACTGGTGACACCGTCCGCGACATTCGCGCTCAGCGCGCCGGGGCGGGTCGCTTTCATCACGGACAACCCACCGCGAGCGGCCGCCAACCGCACCGCCATCGTCGAGTTCGTCGTGGAGGACGTCGAATCCCTGCTTGCCCTCATGAAGACCGAACTCGGCGATGACCTCGACATCGTGCAGCCGCCGACGATGATGCCCTGGGGCAACATGTCCGTTCTGATCCGCGACCCCGAAGGGTCACTCATCAACCTCTACACGCCGGTCACGCCGCAGGCGCTGCGACTGCAGCAGAACCGGACACCCAAGATGCCACCGCCCACCAACAAGGCGGACTGACCACAGACGCGGGTCGAGCACAGGTACGACGCGACCTGACGGACCTTGAACGAGGAGTCCCGGCGTGAACGGGAACCGCTGAAGGCGCCTGCTTCACGATCGGGCGCTCCTCGTGCCGTTGGAGTCCGTGCGAGCGACACGCGGTCCTAGCCTGAGTCGCCGTTGGGATCGACGATCGCCGCGGCGATCAGCTTCTGCCCCAGCGCGGCAATGACCCCGTGCAGAGCTTTCGGCTGCTCGATGACGAACGGTCGATCGAGAGCGGCCAATCTTCCCGCGACCCATTCCAAACGTTCCGCACGCACGAAAATTCTCAGCCAGTGACCATTTCCGGCGACGCCGGCTACCGGTTCGACCGACGCCAGCGTCTCCGGGAACAACGCTCGCACCTGCACTGCGTCAGCGTCGACGAGCACTGACACCTCATATCGCCCGGGACCCGCCGCGAGCGGGCCCACAACCCGCTGCACAGGGTTCAGGTCATCCGGCACCTCGAACGTGCCCTCCAGCAGGCGCAGGCCGGCGATGCGGTCCAGGCGGAACGTCCGCTCCGCCTGGCGCCCGACGTCGTGGCCGGTGAGGTAGAGCAGCCCGTACATGGCGACGATGCCGTGCGGATGAACGGTGCGCAACCGTGCACGTCCGTGCCGCGGCAAGTAGTCGAAGGCAATCGGACGCCGGTCCCCCGCCGCCTGCGCCAGTCCAAGAAGCACTCTCGCGGTTGCCTCCTCGCCACCCCCGGTGCGCTCCGCCTCGCTGATCCGACCGCCGGTGAAATTCACGGTTTCGACCACCGCGTCGATCTGTCGTGCCAGGGCCGGGGGCAGTACCCGGCGCACCTTCGAGGTGGCGGCCTCCACGTCACCGATCGAGGCCGGACCAGACCCCGACCGGCCCGTCAGCAGAAGCCCCCAGACGACCGCCAGTGCTTCCTCGTCGGTGAGCATCAACGGAGGCATCCGGTAGTGGCGCGCCAGTCGGTAACCGCCGTAACGGCCACGCACGGAATCCACCGGAATGCCGAGGGCACGCAGGTGCTCCACGTAGCGGCGCACCGTGCGTCCATCCACGTTCAGCCGCTCGGCCAGCTCGGCAGAGGTACGGGTGCCACCGGACTGCAACAGCTCGAGCAACGTCAATACCCGAGCTGTCGGCCGTACCACGTCACCCCACACCATGATCGGGCTGACGAAGTCCGGCAGGGTTCCGGCCACCGCCGCGGCGCCGTGCAGGTCGACGACGCCGCGCAGCAAGGTGGAGCGGACCACCCCGGTGACGGTGACGCCGCACGATCCCTTCAAGCGGCAAACGATGATCGTTCCAAGGGC